>NZ_JAMDLG010000001.1:0-245000 GCF_023721715.1 Parasegetibacter sp. NRK P23 | reverse complement strand
AACGCAATGGCTATTGAAGGCGCACCAAACCTGAACGCGACGGCGCCAGTTGTTACCGAAACAGTTACCACCAACACCGCATCGATCACCGCGTTGAATATTGCTCCGGAAGCCAACCATGATGCGCTTGTGCTCAGTAGTGTTTCAGGGTACCCCAACCCCTTCACGTCAGAGATCAATATCCGCTTCAGTTTGAACAAACCCGCACCGGCTATGGTGGTTACGGTTTGTGACCTGTTCGGAAGAATTATTGTGAAGCAGGACCTGAAACAACTTTCAACCGGCACACAACAGGTGAAACTGAATATTCCTTCCAATATCAAGTCGGGCCTGTACATCATCAGGATCAACGATGGAGATGGTAAAACGATGGAAACATTAAAAATGATCAAGCGTTAAACAACGCGTAATACTAAACAAAGAAGTCGGATCACAATGGTCCGACTTCTTTGTTTATCCCAGAAAGTAAAACTCAGGAAAGTGTTTTTCTGAACAGCTCCATTGCCCTGCCCCAGGCCAGTTTTGCGGCCTCTTCATTGTAGCGGGTAGGTGCGGTATCGTTGTGGAAGGCATGTTGCGCGCCTTTATAAATAAACAATTCGTATTTGATCCCGGCTGCCTTTAAAGCGGCTTCATAAGCGGGGATACCGGCATTCACTCTCTCATCCATTTCTCCGTAGTGCAGCTGCACGAAAGCTTTAATTTTCGGCACGTCCGCAGCGTCGGGTTGTCTGCCATAGAAAGGTACCGCGGCCTTCAGATCGGGTACATGAACAGCGAGCTGATTGGCCATGGCCCCACCCCAGCAAAACCCTATGCAACCTGCTTTCCCATTGGACTCGGGCCTTGATTTCAGGTAATCGAAAGCGAGGATGAAATTCTGAAGATTCTGCGCGTTGTCGATCTTTCCGAACAAACCACGGGCCTCCTCTTCGTTGGACGGTGTACCACCTTGCGGCGCAAGTGCATCGGGCGCCAGGGCCAGAAACCCTGCCAGGGCCGCACGGCGCGTTACATCTTCAATATGTGGATTCAGCCCCCGGTTCTCATGAATCACCACCACTGTTCCGAATTTCCCTTTTGAATTGGGGCGCGCGAGATAACCTTTCATGGTACAATCTTTCCCTGGGTAGGTAACCCGCTCAGTAATGATCTTATCCTGGTATTCCGAAGTAGTATCGGCATTGGAATAGTTCAGTTCCAGTTTGGGGAGCATAGACAAAGCCGTGGCCATACCTCCCGTGAGCACCGCCAGGCGACGCAGGAACTCATCGCGTTTGAGCGGCTTATGCGTATATTCGTCGAACAGATTGATGATACGTTGGTCCATGGTAATAGCATTTAGATGAAACAGTAATTTAATCATTTATACACACACTACATTTTTAAACCTTCGGCATGAGCAGCAACTCATTTAAAAGAATCATCCTTCCGGCAATAGCCCTTTTAATTATCCAGTCTTCTTCCTTCGCGGCTTCAGTGGATACCCTCCTTACCTACAGCCCTTCCATGAAAAAACACATCAAGGCGGCGGTGATCAAACCATCCGGTTACAAACCAGGCGCTAAAATCCCCGTAGTGTACCTCCTCCATGGTTACAGCGATAATTATTCCGGGTGGCTCTCCAAAGCCAAAGGCTTCGAGAAAGCAGCCGATCTGCACAATATGCTGATCGTTTGCCCGGACGGCGGTTTCAGCAGCTGGTACTGGGATAGTCCTATCGACCCATCCTACCAATACGAAACCTACATTACAAAAGAACTGATTCCTTTTATAGACTCCGCTTTCAGCACCATCAGCAATAGAAAAGGAAGGGCCATAACCGGGTTGAGCATGGGTGGCCATGGCGCACTGTACCTGGCTTTCCGGCACCAGGACCTGTTTGGCGCGGCAGGAAGTATGAGTGGCGGCGTAGACATCAGGCCCTTCCCCAACAATTGGGAAATGACAAAACGCATCGGGAAATATTCAGAACATCCCGAATACTGGGAGCAACATACCGTGATGAACCAATTGCACCTGCTCACGCCCAATGCACTGGACATCATGATCGATTGCGGCACCGGCGACTTTTTTTATGACGTGAATATGAAACTCCATGAAGCGCTCTTATACAGGAATATTCCCCACGATTTCCTGACGCGTCCCGGGGTACACAACTGGGCTTACTGGCTCAACGCCGTTCAATACCAGTTGCTCTTTATGCACAACTATTTTCAGAAAGCGGCGGCAACGCCCTGAGCATTATTTCCCCTGGCTTTTCTGCTGACGAAGCCTGCTCAGCGTTTCGATCCGGATGCCCAGGAAGGAAGCAATATATTTTAGAGGCGCACGCTGAAGAATGTTCCGGTAACTATCGGAAAGAAAAAGCGCATCGTACTTCTCCATGGCCGTGGGAAGACGGGCGATAAAGGCTCTTGCTTCCGCGTCCTGGTAATAATTTTCCAGTACCAGCCTTGTGATGATGTGTTGTTCCGGACATTGTTCATACAACAACATGAGGTCCTCTGCGTGAATACATTCAACGATACAGTTTTCGATGGCCTGGATGTTCTCTTTGGCGGGCTGGTTTTTAAAGAAGCCGGTAATGGAAGTAACGAGTTCATTTTCGCAACTGATCCAGGTGGTGATGTCGCCCTTGCTGTACTCAATGAATCCGCGGATCAGTCCGCTGCGGATAAAACAAATAAAAGAACACACTTCTCCTTTCTTCACCAGCATCTCTCCTTTCTTTAGTGAACGCAGGAAAATCTTGTCGCTCAGCAATTTTTTATATTGGTCCGAAACGGGGTAAAGGCTTGCAATGAAGTCTGCTACATGGCAACGGTTATCGCTATCCAACAAAGCAACCGGAGCATTCTTCATTTTTACAACTGCCATAAGCAAATGGTTAACGGGGGAAACTGGGGTAAATACCTACGAAGATATAAGGATTATCCGAATGCGTTTCAAATTAGGGATTGGTACTGGTGTGTAAAAGAATAATTCTTATTGAAAATTGCGCAAACGATACCATTCCCCGGCAACCTTTTTCACCAACCGAAACAACTTATTATTGCAATATGAATCAGGCGGGCACAACAATAACAATATCAAAATCTCACTACGAAATACTGGACGGCTTAAGGGGCGTGGCCGCCCTGGCGGTGGTGGTCTTTCATTTTATGGAATGGGTTCACCCTGATTTAAGTAAGAACTTTATCGCGCACGGGTTCCTGGCCGTAGACTTTTTCTTTTGCCTTTCAGGCTTCGTGATCGGATATGCTTATGACGACCGTATACAACGAATGGGCATCCTGGAGTTTTTTAAAGCACGCGCCATCCGGCTGCATCCATTGGTGGTGATCGGATCGGTGCTGGGCTTGCTGGCTTTTTTGTTTGACCCTTTCGGAGGAAGTCCTGAGTTGTACAATGCCGGAAACATCATCCTTCTGTTTGTATGTTCTGCGCTGCTGATCCCCTTTCCGGTAATGGCGGAGCGTGGGTTCAACCTTTTCGGGCTAAATGCTCCATCCTGGTCGTTGTTCTGGGAATATGCGGCCAATATAGCGTATGCTCTGGTGCTTTGTAAAATCAAACGAAATACGCTGATGGTACTGGTTATCCTTGCCGGTATCGGGTTATCTTTTGTTAGCTACCGCGCCGGTAATTTGCTGGGTGGATGGAGTGGACCGACTTTTTTGGATGGCTTTGCAAGGATTGCCTACTCTTTTCTTGCGGGTCTTCTTATCCATCGTTCCAACTGGATCATCCGCAACAAATTGGGTTTCGCAGGCCTGGCCGTATTGCTCGCCCTGGCTTTTCTGATACCCTTCACATCATGGAGCTGGCTAACGGAACTGTTGGTGGTATTGTGTTATTTTCCACTGCTGATCACATTGGGCGCGGGAGCCGTTTTAAACAAGTCATTCAGAAAACTGTGTTTGTTTTCAGGAAAAATATCCTACCCTTTGTATATGACACACTATGCCGTATTATGGCTATTCGGCAACTACTATACCAATAATCAGCCGGATGGCATAACCCTTATTTTCATCATTGTTGGAGGAACAATATTCGTGCTGGTATTGGCTTACCTGGTGATGGTGCTGGCCGATATGCCGATACGGGAATACCTGGATAAAAAAAGAAAAGCGAAACTGATGGAAAAGAACCAGGAGAGATAACTCAATTCATGAACAAAGGAACTTTGAGGATGGATTAAATTTATTGGGAAGACCGCACTTTGCGTTACTGCCTTCAATGAAATACTTGCGCCTTTTGAAGGCCTTCAGGGTAAGATTCGCAGAGCAGGAACATCTGTAAAAAAGAATAGGAACAGTTTTAAGCTGTTCCTATTGTCTCCTTTCAGGAGATGAATGTACCCGGGACGGGAGTCGAACCCGTACGGGCCTTGCAGCCCACAGGATTTTAAGTCCGGCGTGTCTACCAATTCCACCACCCGGGTGTAACCGGTCTTGCGACCTGAAACTTCGTTTAAGCGATGCAGTTATGAAATACTTCAAAAACTTTGTCGCAAAAAAAATTCCATCCGTTTTGCGGATGGAATCCTGGAGCGGAAGACCGGGCTCGAACCGGCCACCCCGACCTTGGCAAGGTCGTGCTCTACCAAATGAGCTACTTCCGCATACTGATAAAGAACTGTGTTTGAATGATTTGGGAGTGCAAAGATAAGGTTTGTTTCAATAATTCAAAATTTTTCCTGCACTTTTTTTTCAAACCTATTTATACTTTGGTGTATACAGCGTGTTATCTGGCACTGCCACATCAGGTGTTCCCTTGTAACGGTGCTGGTACAATGAGTAGCAACCACCTAGCACGAATGCCAGAATGCAAAAAACCTTCAGGTAAAATAAAAATACGGAAGAGTTCACCCAGTTGCTGGCAATATCCTGGCTCTGTTGTTCTTGTATTTCCTGTGCCATTGTGCTTGTTTGATTACGGTGCAAAAATAAAGGTTCCGTTCAAAATATGAACACCCTTTACGAGAAAAATATTTCGCTGAACTTTTTCTTTCCTTTTACGAAGTGTTGATATACAATGCTTCCCTTGTACCAACCTGCTGTAAGGTTGCCGCGTTTCACGGGAAAAAGGTTCCCTTTCTTGCTGCCCAGCATCCAGCGCACCACATACCAGTGGGCCTGTACGATGGCGATGAAATAGGCCCGCTGCCCGGCGAACAAAGATTTCCAGGCGGAAATGCCATCCAGTACGAAGCGCAAGGGCAATTTGTACACCAGCGTATGGTAAGGCAGGTTTTTGCAGAGCATGATGAGGTTGTTCCTGAAATTCAGGTACACCTTGCGTTCATTTCCTTTGGGAAGCGTGCCTCCGCCCAAATGGTACACGACCGAAGCGGTGCAAACATAGATCCGGTAACCCATCAGCTGGATGCGCCAGCAAAGGTCTATCTCCTCCTGGTGGGCGAAGAAAATGGGGTCCAGTCCTCCAGACTCGCGGTAAACAGTTGAACGGATGAACAACGCGGCACCGCCCGCCCAGCCAATGGGTGCGGAATCGGGGTATTGTCCGGTGTCAATTTCACAGTAATCAAAAACACGTCCACGTGCGAAAGGATAACCCAGTCCATCGATCCAACCGCCAGCGGCACCGGCGTATTCGAACCGGTTTTTGTCGGCGAACATCTTGATTACCGGCTGACAGGCGGCAATGGTCGCATCCTGTTCCAGCAATTCGACCATTGGCGCCAGCCAGTTGGGTGTTACCTCCACATCGGAATTCAGCAATACATAATAATCGGCTTCCACCTGTTTCAGTGCTTCATTGTACCCTTTCGCGAAACCATAGTTTTCGGGAAGACGGATCAGCCTGATCTGCGGATAATTGGCTTGAAGGAAATCTATTGACGCATCGGAAGAAGCATTGTCAGCCACGATCAGCTCCATACTGGGATAACCTGTCGCTTCCAGGAAGGGCAGGAACTTTTCGAGATGGTGTTTTCCGTTCCAGTTCAATATTACGACTGCTACTGATGGTTGCCTCGTCAAAATGCGCAGGTTATGTTTTTTAAATGATGTGCAAAGCTATTATTTTTACGGATGCTATCCACTCTTCAGAATTGGCGCACCTGGCTCGCCATCATCGCCATTGCCATTGTTTCGGGCACCATCCTGTATTCCCAGTACCTGGCCAGGAAAATAGCGGGTGGGGAAAGAACAAAAGTGCTGCAATGGGTGGAAGCGGGCAAACTCCTTATTAACGACTCCACCGGCATCAGCAACCAACTGGTAGGGCTGGTGATCGCAGACAATACAGATATTCCCATCATTGAAACAAATGAACGCGACAGCATCATCAGCTTCGTGAACATTGATACCTTCAAAGTAAGGACCCGCCCCGATTACCTTCCATCCTTACTCAATAAGTACCGGAGCAACAATGACCCCATCACCTGGATCAACCCCTCTGATTCCACGCAGATGAACCGGTATTATTATGGTTCTTCCTTCCTGCTCGCCGAAGTGGAATATTACCCGATTGTGCAACTTTTCATCGTTGCGCTCTTTATTCTCATTACCGTTCTTTCCCTTCAAACCAGGAACCGCTCGGTGCAGAACCAGTTATGGGCAGGCATGGCGAAAGAAACGGCACACCAGTTGGGCACGCCGGTATCTTCCCTGGAAGGTTGGGTGGAAGTACTGAAGGATGCCCCGGCAGATACCAATATGATCCGGGAAATGGCCAAAGATGTGGAACGGCTGAAACTGGTGAGCGACCGGTTCGGGAAGATCGGCAGCACCCCACAGTTGGAACAAACGGATTTGTTGGCACAGGTCAACAACATGGTAGACTATATCCGGAAACGCGCCACGGGAAAGGTGCAGTTCGAGGTGAGCGCACCGGAGCATACCCTGCTGAACGCCGAAGTATCCCCTCCCCTTTTTGATTGGGTGATGGAGAATTTGTTGAAGAACGCGCTTGACGCCATGGATGGAAAAGGAAATATTACGGTAACCTTACTGCCTGAGGGGAGAAATATTATTATAGAGGTGAGAGACAGCGGCAAAGGCATTCCGCGCCAGCACTGGCAAAAAGTATTTGCCCCGGGGTTCACCACAAAAAAAAGAGGCTGGGGACTGGGCTTGAGTTTAACCAAACGCATTGTAGAACAGTTCCACAACGGGCGCATCTTCGTGAAACAAAGCGATGCTTCCACGGGCACCACCTTCCGGATTGAAATGCCCATTCAGGCTTCCCAGGAAAAAAAATCCGGAAAAGCACGCTGAATTATAAAATTTTATACATTTGCACTCCCATCAAAAAAGCGGCGGTGGCGAAATTGGTAGACGCACTACTTTGAGGTGGTAGCGCCTTTTACCGGGCGTGGCAGTTCGAATCTGCTCCGCCGCACTTGATTAAAAATGCAAGGAAATTCCTTGCATTTTTGTTTCCATTCTTTTTCGCGTGTATCTCCCACCACAGGCGCGGATAAAGCAATTTATTTACTGAATCACCATTCAGGTCCATCACCACTGGCCCTGCCGGCAGTGTATTGTATTATTCATCAATAAAAAACAATCGTATGGAAATGAATCCAACTTTAGTAACCGCCATCAGATCACTTATCCTTGAAAGCAGGGAGCAGGCCGTTCGTACAGTAGACCATATCCGGGTAAGCATGTACTGGAACATCGGGAAACGGATTTTTGAAGAAGAACAGGAAGGAAAAGACCGTGCGGATTATGGCGCATTCCTCATCAGAACACTTGCAAAAGAATTGGAACCAGAATTTGGCACAGGCTTCACTGTTCGTCAACTGGAACGTTACAGGCAATTTTACAGGACTTTCCCAATTGCGTCCGCACTGCGGACGCAATTCAGCTGGACACATTACAAGTTGCTGTTACCTATTGACAATCAAGAGAAAAGAGCGTTTTACATACTCGAAGCTTCAAAGAACAACTGGACATCCAGGCAACTCGAAAGACAGATTAACAGCCAGCTTTATGAACGGCTGCTTTTGAGTACCGATAAGGAAAGTGTAATGGCCGCGGCAAAGGGGGAAAAACAGCCTGCCAACCCGCTTGATGTGATCAAAGATCCAATGGTACTTGAGTTCCTGGGATTAGAAAAGTCTCCTTCTTATTATGAAAAAGACCTTGAAGGCGCATTGATCGCACACTTACAGGAATTCCTTCTTGAACTGGGGAATGGTTTCTCCTTTGTAGCAAGACAAAAACGTATTCACATCGGCGGAGATGATTTTTTTATGGACCTTGTATTTTATAACCGTTTGCTGCAATGCTTCGTGGTCTTCGAAATAAAGACGCATAAAATCACACACCAGGATATCGGCCAGTTACAGATGTATGTAAATTATCTTGACAGGTTTGAAAAGCAACCTTTCGAGCAGGCGACTATCGGCATCCTTTTGTGTGCGGATAAAAACGATGCAATGGTGAAGATCACGCTTCCTGAAACGAATGCATCCATCGTTGCCAGTAAATACCAGCTTTATTTACCCACAGAACAGCAACTGCTTGCGGAAGTTAAAAATAAGGTCAGCGCGATGGAGCATCATTCATAACCACCGGAGCAACTCTCCGCTCCCCCATAAACAAACTCAACATCCAGGCCAGCGCCACCACCGCTACGGCCCCTACCAGGTTCAGCCACAGGAAACCCAACTTCGTAAAAAAGAACATCCAGATGATACCCGCTTCCACCACAAGCGCGGCGGTAAATACCGCGTTGCCACCTACTTTTTTCACATAGAAAGCCACCAGGAAAATACCGAGTATCACCCCGTAAAACAACGACCCCAACACGTTCACGGCTTCGATTAAACTGCCCATTCTGTTGGAGAACTGCGCCACGATAATGCAGAAGATGCCCCAGAAAAGCGTATACCTTCTGGACCATTTGTATTCTTTCTCATCCAGCGCAGCCCCTTCCAGCCGTTCTTTCTTCGCGGAAAACCTTTTGTGGAAGTCCACCATTGTGGAGGACGACAACGAATTCAAAGCGGCCGCGATGGAGCCCCAGGCGGCCATAAATATAACGGCGATGAGCAGGCCAATCAGGCCTTGCGGTAAATAGTCGATCACAAAGCGGAGGAAGATGTAGTTGGTATCATTCGCATCAGCACCGGGCGTTTTTTTGAGTATCGAAGTAAATTGCTGTCGCACGGTATCCGATTGTGCGTTCAGCACCCGGAGCTGGCCCGCGGTCTGGTTCATCAGAACGGAATCTTCACGGTGAAGCGCATCCGTAAATAAACGGACCGCAGACTGTTTTTCTTCCGCGATCGCGATGTGTTTTTGCTCCAGCAAGTTGAAACTATCTTTGTAAGCCGGGGCTGCGGCTACCTTATCCGTCTGCACTTTATTGAAAAAGATCGGCGGCGTATAGAACTGGTAAAAAGTAAATACCAGCGCGCCTACCAATAAGATCAGGAACTGCATTGGTACTTTTACCAGGCCATTCATCAGCAAACCGGTCCTGCTTTCCGCAAGTGATTTCGCGGTCAGGTACCTGCCCACCTGACTTTGATCGGTCCCAAAATAAGACAGCGCCAGGAAGAAACCGCCGATGATGCCGCTCCAAATATTGTAACGGTCGCTCCAGTCGAATCCGCCACCGGTTTTTGTTCCGGAGGTGATCACATTCAGTTTACCCAGTTTCCCGCTCACGTGCAGCGCATCGGCAAACCCCACGCCTTCGGGCAGCATTTTCACCACCATATACCCCGCGAAAAACATACCCGCGAAAATAATCAGGAACTGTAATTGCTGCGTGTAGGCTACGGCCCTTGCCCCACCAGTCATCGTGTACACGATCAGTACGCCGCCCATAACGATATTGGTCCAGTAAATGTTCCACCCCAATAAAGAGGAAAGGATAATTGCCGGTGCATAGATGCTGATGCCGGTGGAAAGTCCGCGCTGCAACAAAAACAGGAATGATGTGAATGCCCTTGTTTTCAGGTCGAAGCGCTGTTCAAGGTACTCGTACGCGGTAAACACCTTTAGTTTATGGAATACGGGCACAAAAGACGCTGCGATAAGCACCATCGCCAGCGGCAGGCCGAAATAATATTGGACGAAGCGCATACCATCGGTATAAGCCTGTCCGGGCGCGGATAAAAAAGTTATGGCGCTGGCCTGTGTGCCCATGATGCTGAGCATCACAAGGTACCAGGGCATACTCCGGTTGCTCAGGAAATAGCCGTCGAGGTTGCGTGTGGTCTTGCTTTTGTACAAACCGTACAGAATGATGGCGGCAAGGGTGGCTACCAGTACGAACCAATCGATACTGCTCATGAGAAATATTTGGTGAAAAGAGAGAAGAAGATGATTTCCAGGACAAGCGCAGCAATCACTATCACGCTGATGCGGGTCATATTAAATTTCCTGTCGGGGCTTTCCGCCCCGCCGGTCGCTTTTTTCATACGAGCATTTTTTAGTGACCTGTTAACGCTTTCTCAGGCCGCTGGCCAGCAGTCCCAGAAAGAGTCCTATCAGCAATCCTACGTGTACTTTCTTAATAAAAAATCCAATGGCCAGGCCAATAATAATAGCCAATGCAAACCCTACATTCCTTCTCTGCGGCGCTTTCTGCATTTAAAACGGTTTCTTCTGGTTCAACGCAATGATGTTCGCCAGCAGCCTGTAAGCGCCGGGAACACCTGCCGGTAACTGGCGGAAAAACACCAGTCCGGTGTACACAAATGTACCTTTTCCATGGCGGGCAATGATCAGACTTCCCTTTTGTTCATTCTCCCCCGGATCTTTCATGGAAAGAACAGTTTCATATTCTGGCGCAAGCTGGTCGGCGAAATAGATGCCGCGCTCCTGCACCCATCCTTCAAAATCCGCACTGGTAATGGCATTCGGGTAGTTCAGCACTGGATGTTCCTTTTTAAGAAAATTTACGGTGGCTGTTTCATCCGTAACGCGATTCCTTGTTATGGCGAATGGGTAAGGCCCGATTTTCGCGCGTACCGGTCCGATCTGGTTGTTGGTATTGTATTGTACAATCAGGTTGCCCCCTTCTTTCACATAATCCATCAGCGCCTCGTAGCGGTTGCTTAGAAACGCATGTACATTGTGCGCGCGAACTCCCGTAATAACGGCATCAAATGAACGCAATAAAGCAGGCTGAAGGTCCTCTTCTTTCAATAGCACCACTTCATATCCCATCTGGCGCAGCGCAGGCACCACTTTATCTCCCGCTCCGGGAATGTACCCGATCTTCTTCCCGGCCGTTTTCAAATCGATGTTCAGTACTTTAACAGAATCCGTGTAGAAGTAATGCTGCACCGGGATATGATCGTATTGAATCTGCACTTCGTCCTGATCCATCCGCTCTCCTTTCGCGTTTGATGCGAACACTTTAAGAGAACTCACGTCACCATTTTTTAAGGAGGTATTGCTGAAGTTAAAGGGAAACGAAGCGCTCATACCTTTAGATAGCGGCTTTTCCAGCGCGGCGAATTGCTGTGTGATGCCATTGATGGTATGGTTCATTTTCAGTGCGCCTGCGGCGATATCCGCATCAGCGGTGAGTTCTACTTCCACCATAGCGGAGGAGGCAACGCCTTTCCGGAACAACAATACGTCGGGATTGGTTTTCACCAATGCCGGCGGCACTACCTGCAAGGGCTGGTAGATTTCTCCTTTCACCGGGTCGGTATATTTGTACATCACCGGAAGTTGGTAAGTAAGCGGGAGTCCGGCAATTTCCAGTTCCACAGTTGCTTTAAAAGCCGTACCGTTTTGCGGCAGGCCGATCAGTTGCTGTTCGCGTACGTCAAAATACCCTGCGCCCATCGGTCTTTTTAACCAGTAAGGTTGGGTGGTTTCACGGTCGGCGGGAACAGTAATGTTGAAAGGAAGATTTACATTTACGTTGTGCTCCAGCGTTTTGTTCAGCAGGGTATCTCTTCCTCCAACGCTTATCTTTCCGGCTTTCACTGCCGTGGATAATCTTTTATTGAGCGCCAGATTGATGGTGAGTGGCGCACCGGGTACCACCGATGGCTGGCTGGTGGTGGCATCCAGCCAAAGTGCGGCGGAAGCGGCGATAAGCTGGCGCAGTTCGGCGAGTTTTACTTCCTTCCAGAAAGGGTCCTGTAAAGCCTGCACCATTTTGTACAGCTCAACCAGGTCGGGAACCGAGGCGGAGGGCTTACCCGGATTAAAATTACGGATGACCGTCTCCGTTTGAAGCACCACCTGGTTGCTACCAGGCACGCGGCTCCAATCGGTGGCTACGCCATCAGTTAGTGAAGTGGCGGGCGCGGTTCCTTTGATGAGCCGGAAATATTCGAAAGCCTCTCCTCTGGAGCGGGGTACACCAAAACCCTGGCTTTTGTGCTGGCTCCGGCTTTCCGCGGCAATTTCGCCGTAACTCTTTCCCAGCAAAGGATTGAATTGTCCCACTTCTATCTTGAACTGGTCCTCACTGATGGTATTCGCGGAACCAAAGTTGAAGGTGTTCCACAACAATCTTTTGGGTTTCCAGGGTTGAACATATTTGAGTTGTTCAGGGTATTTGGTTGGATCACCCGCCAGTTCAAAAGCCTCTCCCGCGAGAATGGCTGAAGCGGTATGGTGTCCATGCCCTCCTTCTCCTGTAGTGGGAAAACGGGTAATGATCACATCCGGACGGAATTTCCGGATCACATATACCACATCTGCGAGCACTTTGTCTTTGTCCCAGAAACGGAATGTTTCCTCGGGATTCTTGGAGAACCCGAAATCATAGGCTCTTGTGAAGAATTGTTCGGCACCATCCACGCGGCGGGCGGCGAGCAGTTCCTGGGTTCTGATCAATCCCAGCTCAATGCCCTGTTCATCTCCGATCAGGTTTTGTCCGCCATCACCCCTGGTGAGAGAAAGATACCCGGTGCGGTAATTCATTTCCCTGGAGAGATACGTGAGCAAACGCGTGTTTTCATCATCCGGGTGCGCCGCGATGTACAATACTGAACCCAGCACTTTAAATTTATTCAGTTGCTGGAGTATTTCGGCGGAGGACCAGGACGCCGGTGCCTGGCCGTAACTTAAAGCCGTGCACAAAAGCTGTAAGGCGACAAACGAGGTCAACAGGATTTTCTTCATCCTAACAGGTTATATTTTTTACAGGTGAAAGCAATGTATTTCACGGATAAGAAGCCCGAACAATACATTGCGCTCCCCCCATTCTATGGATTGAAATGGTGTTTGAACAGCGAAGATAAGGCTTCGGGGCAAGCATTTATTGCCCCACCAGGAACACCGCGTTGCACAACATCAGTTTTCCGTTTTCCCAGAAACTGCGGAAAAGTGGATTCTCGGTCAGGTAAACGACCTGGCCCAGCCCCATGGGCTGAACGCCCAACACCATACCATCGCTGAGGAAAGGTTTCAGTTTATTGCCCGCGAACCCGGTTACGTAGTTGTCTTTCTTGAGCACGCCCACGTTCCAGCCGTTATCGGAGAAGTATTCGTATACCTGGGCATTCATTTTCAGGGCGTAGTAATAATTGGGATAACCGAAAGCAAGGGGATGCGTGTTGTCAAGGTCTATTTTGTAGATGGCTCCTGGGATGTTGGTCTGTACATCGTCGCGTTCCCGGTTCGCGTAAGTGCGCAGTGACTCGTAGGGGTTTTTCTTGTCGTCTTCCTTGTCTTTTTCCTCTTCCTTTTTGGGTTTTAATCCCCATTCGGCGCGGGCGATCTGGGCCACACTGTTTTCGATGGCGATGAGCCTGCCACCGTTGCTCACCCATTCCCTTATTTTTTCAGCGGAATTCTTTTCAGAAAAAATGCCGGAATAATTTGCTGGCACGATCAATACATCGGTTTCGTTCCAATTCAATTGCCCCAGGTCATCGTAGTTCACCATATTTACGGGATAGCCCAGTTCTTGTTCAAAGAAATGCCATACTTCACCTGCTCCAAGAGATGATACCCGGTCTCCGGTAACAACGGCCACATTGGTGCGACCAATTAACCTGACTTTATCGCTGCCAAAATCGAAACCTTTTTCGGCAAAGCCGGTATTCAGTCTTTCAATATGGACCTCATTCTCTTTCTTCAGCTTATTCATAAGGGCTTCCATTTTCCCCGAAAACTGCCTGTTCGCAGCCCTGGTAACAATCAGCGTTCCCCGTTCAAAATCTTCTCCATCTACCCGGAACGGCTCCTGCGCATACCGCACTTTTATGCCCTGTTGCAATAAACTACCAAGCGCTTTTGCGGAATTTGTGCCCGTCCAGGGAATGGCATAAGCGTAAGCATCTTCAGCAGATATTTCCTCTTTAACAACAACTGGCGGCGTGAACATATTATACTGTACAGGAACTTCTTCTTTGGTAGCGAATGATTCCAACCCATAAGCATAGGGCAATGCCCAGGCTGTAATATCGTAAGTAACGGAATCGCTGAGGAACGCGCGCGGTTCAAACAATACGCGCACCATGGCCGACCTGGGCTGTTTGGAAGGAATCACGATATCGCCTTCAGCAATAGCAACTTTTTCATCTTTGCCTCCAAAAAAACTGTACCCGGAATAGTTGCCTGACTTTGCCGTTCCGAACCTGATATCATTTTTGTTCAACAACGCTTTCAACGCATCTATACGCGCTTTATCGGCCGGCCTGTTCTTGACCACATAAGATTTATAGTTACCGTAACCCGCACTGGTGGCCTGCTGAAAATATTTTTTAAACTCCGCTGTTACTTTCTCTGCATTGCGCGCGGTTACTTCAATCGTACTCATGCCGGTGGTAAAATGGTGCAGCGCCCTGTCGGCAAGGGTAAGCGTATCACCATCTTTTGTAACCACGGCCAGTCCGCCTCTGCTGTGCCCGCCCTGTTCGTAAGTCATGCCAATAGCCCCGTTGTAAGTGGGATAAGTATCGCCATAACTGGGATAGAACAGGTCGAATTGCTCGCGGGTGAAATACAGCCAGCCGTTTTTATCGAAGTAAGCGGCGTTGTTTTTCCCGATCTCGGTTTGGAAGGCGCGTTGCCAGGGGGTAATCACTTCGTGGAAAGGTTCGGCCGCGGGCGCGAAATAATACGGTGCGTTAAAGCCCTGTTCGTGGAAGTCCACATGTACGTGCGGCATCCACTTATTGTACATTTTCAGCCGCTGTTGCGATTCCACCTGTGTTTGCCAGGCCCAGTCGCGGTTGAGGTCAAAATTATAATGGTTGCTCCGTCCACCGGGCCAGGGTTCGCTGTGTTCCCTGGAAGTCGGATCAGGATTGGGTTTTGCACCTGCAACGGAATTATACCAGTTCACGTAGCGGTCGCGACCATCGGGATTCACACAGGGATCGATCACTACAACAGTATTGGAAAGCCAGTTTGCCGTTTGGGTATTTGTTTTGTCCGCCAGCGCATCCAGTGTAAGCATGGCGGCTTCAGAAGAAGATGGTTCGTTGCCGTGCACATTATAACTGAGCCATACAATGGCGGGCGCTTTTTCGGAAGGAGCGGCTTTGTCATCGGAAAGCTGCGCCAGCCGAAGGTTGTTCAACCTGATCTGTTCCAGTTTGGCCATATTTTCCGGGGAAGAAATGAAAGCCAGCATCAAAGGCCTTCCCTCATAGGTTACGCCGTATTGTTCCAACTTTATCCTGTCTGGATGAGTAGCGGCCATCTGGCGGAAATAATCCAGTATCCTGTAGTGTGGCGTGAATTTTTCGCCGATCTTATACCCCAGGAACTTTTCACTTGCCCCAATGGTTTGCGCCTGGCTGGAAACGTTCAGCAGCAGGCTGGCGACGATCAGTAATTTCCTCATATCTTTCAGCATAAATAAATTGGTTGTAAACGGAAAAGCACCGCGGCCATAGCCGGATCTTTACAGGCATGAAAATAAGCAAACCCATTTGAAGCGCAACACAACGATGAGGATGAACAACAGAATAATTATTTTACTGGCAACACTGGTGATGGCGGGCAATGCCTGTAAAACCAGCAGGATCATCAATCCATTTGACTATTCCATACTTAAAACCTCCGTTTACACACGGGGCGCGGTTTCTTCCGCCCATCCCCTGGCCAGCGAGGCGGGCATGAACATCCTGAAGCAGGGCGGCAACGCCGTAGATGCCGCGATTGCCGTACAATTGGCACTCGCCGTAGTTTATCCTGAAGCCGGTAATATTGGTGGTGGCGGTTTTATGGTGGCACAACTTTCCAACGGGCAATCACTCGCAATCGATTTCCGTGAAACCGCTCCGGCAGCCGCAGGAAAAGATATGTACCTTGACAAGGATGGACAGGCGCAAACGAATTTAAGTCAGCAGGGACACCTTGCCGCTGGCATCCCTGGCACCATAGCCGGACTGTTCACCGCACACGCACATGCGAAGCTTCCCTTCAAAAAGCTCATCGCGCCCGCCATATTACTCGCAGAAAAAGGATTCGCCATCACCGAGGCAGCCGCCCGCGGTTTGAACAACCACAAGGAACGTTTTTCCAGGAACAACAGCGTGCTGCCTGTTTTCGTAAAAGAAACACCCTGGAAAAAAGGCGATACACTTATCCAAAAGGACCTGGCGGAAACCTTAAAACGCATCCGAGACAATGGCATGGCCGGTTTTTATGAAGGCAAAACCGCCGCGCTGATCGCAGCAGAAATGCAAAGAGGGAAAGGCATCATTACGGAAAAGGACCTCCGCGATTACCGCGCGGTAAAAAGAACGCCCGCCCGTTTTGACTATAAAGGAAATACCATACTCACCATGCCGCTCCCTTCTTCCGGAGGCGTGTTGTTGCCGCAAATGATGAAGATGGCGGAACTTTTTCCCCTGAAACAATACGGGTTTCATTCCGTACGCGCCATCCATACGATGACTGAAATCGAAAGGCTCGCTTATGCAGACCGGGCGCAATTCCTCGGCGATGCTGATTTTTATCCCGTTCCCGTAGCAGCACTTACCGCCGATAGCTATATCCGCAAAAGAGTAGCCCTCTTCTCCGAAGATAAAGCAGGGAACAGCACGGCTACCGGGCACGGCATTCCCGTTGAAAAAGAAGAAACCACCCACCTTAGTGTGCTCGACAACGAAGGAAACGCCGTTGCCGTGACCACCACCCTGAACGGCAGTTACGGCTCCGGAACAATGGTGGCCGGAGCAGGCTTCTTGCTCAACAACGAAATGGACGACTTCAGCATCAAACCCGGCGTTCCCAATATGTATGGCGCCGTAGGCGCTGAAGCCAACGCTATCGCCCCGGGCAAACGTATGCTGAGCAGTATGACGCCCACCATCGTACTCAAAAATAACCGCCCATTTATTGTAACAGGTACCCCCGGCGGAACCACCATCACCACTTCCGTATTCCAGACATTACTTAACCTCCTCGAATTTGAACTTTCACCCGAAGATGCGGTGAACGCCCCTAAGTTCCACCACCAGTGGCTGCCCGATGAAATACAAATTGAACCAGGTTTCCCGGACACTGTACTGAATAAATTAAAAATGATGGGACACCGTTTCCAGCCGAAAAAAGCCATCGGCAGAACCGAGCTCATCGTATGGAAAGACGGAAAAATCACCGCGGTAGCCGATAAACGCGGGGATGACGCCGTGGCTGGATGGTAATCATCCTTCAGTAAGGAATGCGATCACGGCCTTTTTCACTTTGTTCTCCCGGTAAATCTGCCGGTGCCCCCATCCTTTCGTGACCATAAAACGGATGTTGGATTGCTCCGTTTCCATTACGGGTATTACATCTGCAAAAGGCGTAACGGTATCGTCTTCATCGTGAATCCATAAAATAGGAGCTGAAATATTTTTCACGGCACGCGACACCGAGTACCAGGCTATTTCTTTTCCGCCCGCGCGTTCAATTTCAGCATAAAAATATTTCGTAATAGCAGGAGACAGCTGGAGAAAATCAACAAAACTTTTCACGGCAGCGGTAACTTCCGTTGCCGGTGCGATCCATACGATTCTTTCCACGGACGATGTTCCTTTTTCCAGCCATAAAGCGGTCGCCTGACCCGCAAAAGAATGCGCAAGGATGCCGTGTATAGATCCGTACCGTTGAGCTGCTTCTTCTAAAAAAGCCGCATACTGCAATACGTTCACCCTTTTTCCGGAGGATGTACCATGGGCCGGCGCATCGAAAGCCACCACACCATATCCCGCTTTCACGAGCGGCATCACATAGCGGTCGAAATTGTAACTGGTGGATTCAAATCCATGCGCGATCAGCACCTTCTTTTCCGCGGCACCATTCCAGACAAAACCTTTCACCACATAGTTTTGAAAATGAAAACCCACCTGTTCCGCCTTCCCGAATACGTCGGGACGTTTCTTTTTTGCTTTCCGGAACGGCGTACAAAAAAGCCGGAATGCCATTTTACCTGCATAGGCGGGACGTACAACACCCACCAGGTGGAGCCTTGCACGTATCAGGCCTATTGCCAGTTTTTGTCCTAATTTCATGGCCGTAAATATACACTATGAAGGTTGTTATTATTGGCACGGGGAACGTAGGCACGGTGTTGGGCAGGAAGATCAGCGCAGCGGGTCACGACATTATTGCAGTAGCGGGCAGAAACAGGGAAGCCACGGATGCGCTGGCCACTGAATTACAGGCAAAGCCAGTGTATACGTTTGATAACCTGGCCACAGAAGCGGAACTTTACCTGATCGCGGTATCCGACACGGCTTTGTACGAACTGCCTAAACAACTCCCCGCGCTCGGGGGCATTATCGCGCATACCGCCGGTTCCGTTCCCATGCAGGTACTCTCCACATTGAACAGACCGCATGGCATTGTTTATCCGTTGCAAAGTCTGCGGAAGGAAATGGTTGTGCTGCCCGATATCCCTTTATTGATCGACGCTTCAGATGAAACCACGGCAGGAATACTGGTTGATTTCGCGCAAACACTTTCTCCCCAGGTGGAACGCGCCAACGATACCCAACGCACGCAACTTCACCTCGGAGCGGTATTGGTGAGCAATTTCACCAATCACCTGTATGCGCTGGCTAAAAAGTATTGCACCAGAAATGGTATTGAGTTCTCACTGCTTCAACCCCTGATTGAAGAAACCGCTACGAGACTAAGACAATATGCGCCTGAAGCTGTACAAACCGGGCCCGCAGCAAGAAAGGACCTTATCACCATACAAAAACACCGGCAACTGATTGAACAGGAGCCGGCGCTTTTGAAAGTCTATGACACGCTGAATGAAAGTATTTTGAATTTTAAATGATGAATGTTAGATACCCCTTCAATTCATCATTCAAAATTTACAACACCCCTTTCGTACTGGGCAGGAAATTACTCATCGGGTCTCTTCTTACCGCCATGCGGATCGCTTTCGCGAAGGCTTTGAAGATGGCTTCTATTTTGTGGTGTTCATTTTCACCTCGGCAATAAATATTCAAATTGCATTTGGCCGCGTCGCTGAAGGATTTAAAGAAATGGAAGAACATTTCGGTGGGCATCTCTCCTATCTTTTCCCGTTTGAATTCGGCATCCCACACGATCCAGTTCCTTCCGCCGAAATCGATGAGCACCTTTGCTTCGACTTCATCCATGGGCAGGGCGAATCCGTAGCGTTCCATGCCGCGTTTATCGGATAATCCTTTCGCGAAGGCTTCCCCCAGGGCGATACCGGTATCTTCTATGGTATGGTGTTCATCGATATGAAGATCGCCTTTGGTTTCGATCACCAGGTCCATCTTTCCATGACGGGCGATCTGGTCGAGCATATGGTCGAAGAAGCCGAGTCCGGTTGCTATTTTCGCTTTCCCGGTGCCATCCAGGTTCAGCTCTACATGAATCTGCGTTTCACTCGTATTGCGGTCGTGTGTTACCACGCGGTTGCCTAGTTTCAGAAAGCGGTATATTTCACTCCAATCGAGCGTGGAAAGCGCGATAGTTCCTTCCAGCGCCTGCACGGTATCGCTGATTTCCGCGCCACCCAATGCGGGATCGGCATTGAGCCAGATGGCTTTGCAGCCCATATTTTTTGCCAGCTGAACATCGGTGATGCGGTCGCCGATCACGAAGGAATTCTCGATATCATACGCCGGGTTGTTGAGGTACTTCGTCACCATTCCTGTTCCTGGTTTGCGGGTAGGGGCGTTTTCATGGGGGAATGTTTTATCGATCAGCACTTCAGCGAAGTGAACGCCTTCGTTTTCGAAGCTTTTCATCACGAAATTGTGGAGCGGCCAGAAAGTATCTTCCGGAAAGGTTTCCGTTCCCAGACCATCCTGGTTGGTGATCATGACCAGTTCGTAGTCGAGTTCCTGCGCGATTTTGGTCATGAATTCAAAAACATGCGGGTAGAAAGTGAGTTTATCGAAGGAGTCGAGCTGGTAGGTGGGCGGGGCTTCGTTGATGAGGGTGCCGTCTCTGTCGATGAGGAGAAGTTTTTTCATTGTTGTTGTTTTTTGCTCGCGGCGGCGCGGCACTTATGAGTATTATCTGCTTCCAACGTTGCGTCGTAGCGCCGTTGCGTGCAATAATTTTCTCGCAACGGCGCTACGACGCAACGGGAGGATTATGGCGTGAAATCTTTCAATGCCGAAATGAGTTTGTTGTTTTCAACTTCCGTTCCTACGGTGATGCGGAGGCAACCTTCGCAGAGGGTTACTTTACTGCGGTCGCGGACCACGATGCCTTTTTCGAGGAGGAAGTTATATACTTTGTTGGCGTCGGGCATTTGCACGAGGAGGAAGTTGGCATCGGAAGGATGGATTTTTTGTACCAGTTCCACCTCGGAAAGGGCTTTGGCGAGTTGGTTCCGCTGATCTACTAAAATGCGGATCATATCGTTCACCATGCCTACTTCTTCCAGCGCTTTCAATACCAGTTCCTGGGTGGCTTCGCTGATGTTGTAGGGCGGTTTTACTTTATTGTAGATGTTGATGATGCTTTCTCCGGCGAAGGCCATACCGAGACGCAAGCCAGCTAACCCCCAGGCTTTGGAGAGGGTTTGGAGTACAACAAGATTAGGGTATTCTTCAAGTTCCTGCACGAAAGAACGGTGACGGGAGAAATTGATATAGGCTTCGTCCACCACTACCAGCCCGGCAAAGTTGTTGAGTACCAGTTCAACATCTTCGCGGTTCAAAGAATTGCCCGTAGGATTGTTGGGAGAACAGAGCCAGATGATTTTCGTGTGTTCATCAACGGCATCTTCGATGCCTTCCAGGTTCAGTTGATAGGCCGGGGTGAGCGGCACTTTCCTAATTGCTACGTCGTTAATGTTGGCGCTTACTTCATACATGCCGTAAGTAGGCGGGCAGATGATAATATTGTCTTTGCCGGGATCACAGAAAGCGCGGTAGAGGATATCGATGCATTCATCGCTACCATTGCCGAGAAAGATATTCTCCGGACGTACGCCTTTGATGGCGCTGAGTTTTTCTTTCACTTTCCATTGCAGCGGGTCGGGGTAACGGTTGTACCATTTGGTAAGCGGGGAACCCAGGCTGTTTTCGTTGGCATCAAGATAAACGGACGCCTCTCCTTTGAATTCATCTCTTGCAGAGGAATATGGCGTGAGCTTTTTTATATTGTCCCGTAGCAGGTTATTCAGATCGAACATGGGAGAAATTTCAAAATTTATAATTAATTATTGATTCTCACTTTAACGGCGTTCGCGTGCGCATCAAGTCCTTCGGCTTCGGCCATGGTGGTCACGGTACCGGCTATGCGGTGAAGTCCTTCCCTGGAGAGTTGCTGAAAAGTGATTTTCTTTACAAAACTATCGAGGCTCACGCCGCTGTAAGCGGTGGCGTATCCGTTTGTTGGAAGGGTATGGTTGGTGCCTGAAGCATAATCGCCGGCACTTTCAGGAGAATAATGCCCCACGAATACCGATCCCGCGTTCACGACCATACTGGAAAGTTCGGCCGCCTGATCGGTAGCGAGTATGAGGTGTTCGGGCGCATATTCATTCAACAGTTCCATGGCTTCGGTGGCTGAACCCAATACAACGGCCCTGCTGTTTTCCAACGCTTTTGTAGCGATGGAGCCGCGGGAAAGCGCTGCCAGCTGCTCTTTCAACGCTTTGTTCACGGATTCTACTGTATTGATGTCTGTGGTAACGAGCAATACCTGGCTATCGGGACCATGTTCCGCCTGGGAAAGCAGATCGGCGGCCACGAAAGCCGGATTGGCCGAGGCATCTGCGAAAACGGCCACTTCGCTCGGGCCAGCGGGCATATCGATCGCGATATCGGATTGCTGTACCAGTTGCTTGGCGCAGGTTACGAACTGGTTGCCCGGACCGAATATCTTATACACTTTAGGCACGCTGGCCGTTCCATAGGCCATGGCGCCGATGGCCTGTACACCACCCGCTTTGAATATTTTAGTGATGCCCGCGGTTTTGGCCGCATAAAGAATGGCGGGGTGCACCAACCCATCTTTGCCCGGAGGCGTACAAAGGACGATCTCCCTGCAACCCGCCATGGAAGCGGGAATGCCTAACATCAGGACCGTCGAGAATAGTGGCGCTGAGCCACCTGGAATATATAGTCCAACCTTTTCAATGCCTACAGCTTTTCGCCAGCATACCACGCCGGGCATGGTCTCCACTTTTTCAGGCGCCTGTATTTGTTGCGCATGGAACAATTTAATATTGGCCGCAGCCTGGCTGATGGCAGCTTTCAAAGGTTCGGGAATCGTGTCCGCGGCGGCCCATTCTTCATCGGACAGGGCTGGTTGCGACAATGTAACCCCATCAAATGAAGCGGTGTACTTCAGCAAAGCAGCATCTCCGTTCTGACGGATATCATTCAGGATGGCCGACACTTTTTCTTCCAATGCCACGGCATTCATAGCTGGTCGGCTGATGATTCCGGGCCAGGATTCACGGGTGGGTTGAATATAAACCTGCATAACTTGGGTTTAAACGATCATTTTTTCGATGGGTACCACGAGGATGCCCTGTGCTCCGGCATCTTTCAGTTTTTCGATGATGTCCCAGAATTCATTTTCACTGAGCACACTATGCACGGAACTCCAGCCGGATTCAGCAAGCGGTAACACGGTCGGGCTCTTCATGCCGGGCAACAGCCCGATGATTTCCTGCAAACGGTCGTTGGGCGCGTTCAACAGTACATATTTGTTGTTCTTGGCTTTTTTTACGGAACGGATGCGGAAAAGCAGCTTTTCAAGAATGGCCAGTTTTTCCGGGGCCAGTTCATTGTTGCGGATCAGTACCGCCTGTGATTTCAATACAGTGTCTACTTCTTTTAATCCGTTCATGAACAAGGTGGAGCCGCTGCTTACCAGGTCAACGATGGCGTCTGCCAGGCCAATACCCGGCGCAATTTCCACGGAACCGCTGATCTCGTGTATTTCCGCGGTCACACCTCTTGCTTTCAGGAAATCCTCCAGGATCACCGGGTAAGAAGTGGCGATTCTTTTACCCTGAAGGTATTCCACCCCTGTATACTGTTCGTTCCTGCTAACGGCAACAGACAACCTACATTTTCCGAAGCCCAGTTGTTCTACTTCGGTTACTTTTTTCTGCTTCTCAAAAACCACGTTCTCTCCCACGATCCCGATATCGGCAACGGCATCTTCCACATACTGCGGGATATCATCATCGCGGAGGAAATAAATTTCCAGCGGGAAATTATCTGATTCCGTTTTCAACTTGTTCATCCCGTTCTTAACGTCTATGCCACAGTCTTTAAGCAGTTTTACCGAATCATCGTGCAGCCTGCCGGATTTCTGGATCGCGATCTTGAGTTTCATGTTTAATGTTGTTGTGAACGCCTGTAAAACAAAATGGGCCTACCTTCCGGTAAGCCCATTGCAGTATGTTTGTACACATAGCACCACCGGCCTACCCCTGGGGCAAGTTATGATGATGATGTTTATGTGTAAAGGTATTCATGTGTTAAATCGCGGCAAAAATAAAGCAGTCCTTCTTTCCTGCCAAAAAATATTCTGCCCGGTTGTTGTTAATTTTAGGAGATCAAACGAATAACACCTGAAACATGCTGAAAACTTTTCAACTGAGCTTGCTGCTGCTGGCATTCAACTTCACCTTTGCCCAAGATAAGGATACTTACCAGGAACCCCCGCAGGCCATCAAAGAGATCGTGCTGGCGCGTCCCGCCCCACAGGCGAATATTACACAAAAAGCAGACTGGGTGCTGCTGATGGAAAGGAACGAGTTCCTTACCGTAGAAGAACTGGCCCAGCCGGAACTGCGTATTGCAGGCATGCGTTGGAACCCGAAAAATGCCGGTCCCAGCCGGAGTTCCGGTTTAGGCGCTATTTATTTGCAGGAAGTAGCAAGTGGAAAGAAATATGAAATAGCCGGTCTGCCTGAAAACCTCCGTGCGTATGATGTTTCCTGGAATCAGGATGAATCCGCTTTTGCATTCCTGAACAGCACAACGAACGGACAGGATCTTTATAAAGTAGCACTGACCGATAAAAAAGCAGTTAAAATAAACAGCCGTCCCGTCAATGCTGTAATGGGAAATGCTTATTCCTGGGCGGGAAAAGATGCGCTGGTGTACAAAACAATACCTGCCGGGGCCGGCGAAATGCCTTCCGCTCCCAATGCGCCCGCCGGTCCGGTGATTCAGGAAAGCGCCGGTAAAACAGGGGCTTCCCGCACCTACCAGGACCTGATCAAAAACCCCTACGATGAAGCCCTTTTCAGCTATTTCGGTACCGTTCAACTGGTTCACCACGATGGCAGTGCTGAAAAGAATATTGGCAATCCGTTATTGCTGAGGAGCTTCTCCCTTTCTCCCGATAAAAAATTCCTGCTGATCACTACGATCCGGCAACCTTTCTCCTACCTCGTTCCTGCTTCCGGGTTCCCACACACCGTGAGCATCTGGAACATGGAGGGAAAAGAAATCAGCACCATCGCGCAGAACCCCTCTTCCGAAGGGGCACCCATTGGCTTCGACGATGTAGCCGATTTTCCCCGGAACTTTTCCTGGAGAAGCGATAAGCCAGCTGAACTGGTATATGTGAAGGCACTCGATAAAGGGCTGGGCAAATCCCCCGCTGCTTACCGGGATGCCGTTTATACAATAGACGTGGCCAATAACGGGCAGCCCAAAGAACTGGTTCGTACCAAACTGAGGTTTGCTGGCATCACCTGGGGCAACGACCAACTCGCGTTGCTCAACGAAAGGTATTCCACTACCCGAACCATAAGGATGAACAAACTCAACCCTTCCTCCGGAAAACTGGACTCGGTTTACCAACGCAGAATGGATGATTCCTACGCCGATATCGGTTCTCCCCTCACCGTTCCCAATGCTTATGGGCGCGACGTGCTGCTTGTTTTAAAGAACGGAAACCTCATCCTCCGCTCCCAGGGTGCGTCTCCGGATGGTGATCTCCCATTCATCAGCGCATTCAATGTAAACACTGGTAAAAGCAAGCAGCTCTGGCGCTGCCAGGCTCCTTTCTATGAAAATGTGGTTGCCGCGGTAGATGCAGAAAAAGGCTTGTACCTCACTGTGCGGGAAAGCCAGCAGGATGTGCCGAATTATTATATTCGCGACCTCCGGAAGAAGTCTCTGATGGGAAAGCCGATCACTTTTTTCACCAATCCCTACCCGATGCTGGAAGGCATCAGCAAAGAAAAGATCAGTTACAAACGGAAAGATGGCATCGACCTTACCGGGGACCTGTACCTGCCGAAAGGCTACCGCCCGGGCATTGACGCACCACTGCCCACCATCATCTGGGCCTATCCCCGGGAATACAAATCGGCCAGCGATGCGGCCCAGGTTCGTGGCTCCCGGTATACTTTCACCCGCATCGGCTATGGTTCCCCGGTATACTGGGCCACCCAGGGATTCGCGGTACTCGACAATGCCGAAATGCCCATCGTAGGCGAAAAAGGGAAAGAACCCAACGATAATTTCGTGGAGCAGTTGCAACTGAACGCGGAAGCAGCCATTGGTAAACTGGCTGAAATGAAAGTAGGCGACCCGCAGCGTATGGCAGTGGGTGGACATTCCTACGGCGCCTTTATGACGGCAAATCTGCTTGCGCATACGAACCTGTTTAAAGCAGGCATCGCCCGCAGCGGCGCTTACAACAGAACCCTTACGCCATTTGGGTTTCAGAACGAAGAACGTACTTACTGGGAAAATCCCGAAGTGTATTTCAGGATGTCGCCCTTCAGCTACGCCAACAAAATCAAGACCCCGATACTGATGATTCATGGAGAAGCCGACAACAATCCCGGAACTTTCCCCATCCAGAGTGAACGGCTTTTCAACGCCATTAAGGGCCATGGCGGAACGGCACGTCTCGTGTTCCTGCCGTATGAAAGTCATGGCTACTCGGCCAGGGAAAACATTCTCCACATGCTCTGGGAGCAGGACCAATGGCTGAAAAAACATTTATTGCAAAACAAGCAACCATTTTAAAAAACCGTTCATCTTGCTAACATTGCGTACCTTCCGTACATATCACCCTGTTTTTCCCAGCCTCACCGTAACGTTGGTCTTTACCCTATGTTCTCTTTTTACCTCGGCCCAACAGGTGGACAGTATTTATTTCCACCCGTATACCGACAGCCTCAAAAAAGGCACGTACAACTACATTAATGTGGATGGACTGCTGAAGAATGGCCGTTATATCCCCCTCGATTCCACACATGTAGAATTTACCGCCACCCTCGGATTTTTCCGCGGCAACAGCCTGTGGGTACCACTGAACACCAGGGAAGAAAAGGTAACCATCACCGCCACGCTCAGGAAAGACAAACACCTGACCAAAAGTTTCACGATTTACGTGAAGCAATTGCCAGACAATGAGGTGCTGGAAACCAAGGAAGAGATACTGGAAAGGATGAAAAACGAAGGAAGAGATTCCAGGAAAAAGAAGAAAGGTTGAGAGAAAAAAACAACGGGCGCACCCTAAACGATGCGCCCGTTGTTTTTTATATAGTGTCTGAAAGCCAGTCTTGCAGGAGCAACATGCCATTTAATACAAAGGCTGAAGCTACTTCCGCTTGCTGCTTTCACTATGTTTTATGCGAACTTCTTAGCGTCCTCCAGGAACTGTGCCAGCCCGATATCTGTAAGTGGGTGTTTCAGCAAACCGAGGATGGAAGAGAGCGGGCAGGTACATACGTCTGCACCGGCTTCTGCGGCCTTCACAATATGGAGGGCGTTGCGGATGGAGGCGGCGAGGATTTCTGTTTTGAAGCCCTGCACCTGGTAGATATGAGAGATCTGTGCGATCAGTTCCATGCCATCCCAACTGCTGTCATCGATTCTTCCGATAAAGGGAGAAACATAGGTAGCTCCTGCTTTTGCGGCGAGGATGGCCTGTCCGGCAGAGAAGATCAGCGTACAGTTAGTACGGATCCCGTTATCGGTGAACCATTTGATGGCTTTGATGCCTTCCTGGATCATGGGCACTTTCACCACGATATTGGGGTGGATGGAAGCGAGTTTTTTTCCTTCGGCGATGATGCCTTCGAAATCGGTGGAAACCACTTCGGCGCTGATGTCGCCATCCACGATATCACAAATAGTTTTGTAGTGTTGCATAACAGCCTCTTCGCCGCTGATGCCCACTTTGGCCATCAGGGAAGGGTTGGTGGTCACACCGTCGAGGATACCGAGATCATTTGCTTCTTTGATCTGTTTCAGATCGGCGGTGTCAATGAAAAATTTCATGATTATAGATGTTTTGTTTTGACGAAAATACTGGATTGGGGAGGAACATCAAAATTGAAAACAGCGGAGGGAAGAGATAAAATAAAAAACGGCAAGTTACTTACATCGCACCGCTACAACCGCCTACCCTTGCTGCCTTCCGGCCCTGGGGGATTTAGCAGGAGCTGGTCGTATAAGACTTGCCGACTGCAAATATAGGCGTTTTATCCTGATCCCGAACAGGTTGGAAAAATTTTTGTTTACTGAACGCCAGTGCGTCCCTGCAAACTGTTTACCTTTTCGATGCCCACCAGTTCATCCACTCTTCCGCCGAAAGCACGGAAATACACCAGGATCGTATACACATTTTCAGTTTCCCAATTGTCACCTTCAGTGAGGGAAACATCGGGCGGAACATTTGGCTTTGATGGATCTTTCAGCACATATTCGTAATCGTAATAACCTTGTTTGAGGAACAGACTGGTTTCAAAGAAGCCGCTTTCTTCATTAAAAGTCATGCGGGCTCCCGGCGCTTTTCCATAATTGGTCAGTTCTCCGAACAGCAGCAATTCCTTCCCTCGGTACGCCTGAATGTTTTTGGGCACGTATTTAAAATGCACCGTGGCGTAATCGCCCTGCCAGAAAGGGTTCACCGACTCCATGGGTTCTATATAGTACATGCCGTTGTTGTCGCGGTAAAAAGCGCTGCGCAATTCTTTCCGTTCCGGATCGGGACGAAGGAAAAGCTCCGTTCCTCCGGGTTTATAACTGGCGTTGCTTACGCGGTCGCTCTGCAGGCGGAAACTTCTGAGGTCGAGCCAGCGCCATTCCCTTCCAGCGGGGAAAACCGCCTGTTGTTCCGTATTGTATTCCAGCACGTTCTGCCGAACGAAAGTGGGTACGAGATTGGTGACCGCATTGTCCCAGCGGTTGTTTTGCAAAATAAACACCTTCACCTGCTGGTTGGGCACGGAAGCCTGGAGGGAACCGATGTTTACAGAGAACTGAATCTTCTGGTGCGTTCTGAAAATACTCCCATTGAATGGTTGCTGAACCTGGGCGGCAATTTTCGCCAACGGCTGCACCACTAGAAACCGTTTGGTGAAAGCCAGTTTTGAAGTATCCCCATTCAGGTAAACTTTCAATATATAATTACCGGAGCGGGAAGGGATCATATTGCGGTCGGGCAATTCGGCCTGGTAATGCGTATACCTGGTGAGCGCAATGGAAGCATTCCTGTAGGTGCTGATCCTGGTTTGCGAGAAGCCTTTGATAAAATCCAGGCTGTTGAGCATGGCCGGTGTCCAGTCTGCATTACACAGTTGAAACGTATAATAATAATTTTTCACATCGGCATCGAGGTCATCGAAGTGCAGTTCCAACCTTTCGGAGCTGCCCAGGGTGAGGATGGGATAGCCTGTCTGGTTGCCGTAAGGATACAATTTAACTGAAGCGATATTGGGGAGAAAGGTGTTTTCTTCTATCGGTTGCGCGCGCAGCGTTCCTGCAAGGCAGATCAGCAATAAAACGGGTATAACTCTCATGAATCGGGATAAAGGAGATAAATATAGTTTGTTTGTATGAATTGCACTAAGTTTGAGCGGTACTAAAATCATGCCGTTTGCGGGTTGCAGGTTTTATAGCGCAGCGCATTGCGTTCAACAAACAGAAATCGTTTTCCAGGTTCATCATCCGGCTGGCCGTAGCCGCCACCACGGTGAGCGTGGCCGTTATGATCGTTACGTTAGCGATGGTGAACGGCTTCCAGGAAGTGGTGAGCCAGAAGGTATTCAGTTTCTGGGGTCATGTGCGCGTGCAGCATTTTGAACCCAGCAAGGTCACCATTGCAGAAGAATTACCCATCCAGCGCAACGATACCGTGTTGCGGACCCTTCAAAACAATCCCGCCATTGCCACCATTCAAACCTTCGGTACCCGCTACGCGATGCTGAAGAAGAAGAACAGTGAAAACATGGAAGGCGCATTGTTGAAAGGGGTGGAAAAAGAATACAACTTCAATACGCTGAACGGTTTCCTGAAAGAAGGACGCTGGATCCAATTCCAGGATTCCAGTTTCAGCAACGAAATCAATATTTCGGCTTACACAGCGAAACAACTGGATGTAAAGGTGGGCGACACGCTGATCCTTTTCTTCATCCAGGCCAACAGCACTACACCCCGTGCGCGTCCGCTGAAAATAGCGGGTATCTTTAAAACGGGCATCGAAGAATACGATAAATCCTACGCCATCGGCGACCTGAAGCTTATCCAGAAACTCAATGACTGGCAACCCGATGAAATCGGCGGCTACGAACTATTCCTCAAAGATTACGAGCAGATGGACTCCGTAAGCTATCAGATTTACGAAGAACTGCCCGCCGCCTGGAACAGCCGTACCATCCGGGAAATATACCCCAACATCTTCGACTGGCTAAACATCCAGAACATGAACAAAGGCGTGGTGATCACCATCATGATCGTGGTGGCCATCATCAACCTCATCACCTGCCTCATCATACTTGTGCTGGAACGTACACGTATGATCGGTATCCTGAAAGCGGTCGGGATGCCCGACTGGTCGATCCGTACCATATTCCTTTACCATGCTTCAATGATCACCGGACTGGGCATTGTGCTGGGACTGGCCGTAGGGCTGGGCGTGTGTTTCCTGCAACAAAGCACGGGGATAATTTCATTGAATGAAGAAGCCTATTATATGGCCGTGGCCCCCATTAAGATTGTTTGGTGGCAGGTATTGGCGGTAGCGGCAGGTACGCTGGTGGTGTGTTTCGCCACGCTGGTGGTGCCTACGGTGGTGATCAGGATGATTAAGCCGGTGAAGGCGATACAATTCAGGTGAGTGGTACGCTATCTTTCATAATTTTACAGCAAAGGCTGAAAAATGATACCAGAATCCAACTTAAAAATATCATTGAAGAAGTTGTCATTGAGAGGGCAACGAATCATTGCACAGCAATCAGAAATTTCCTATGCACAGGCTTTAGCACAAGTACAACGGTTAAAAGAGATTTCGAAAGTAAATCAATTATCAAAAAAGAGCAGGCCGAATCCCTGAAACTAAATCCTCAGCCACCCCAGCAGTACCCCGGTTGCCATGGCAGCATTCAGCGATTCCGCCTTTCCGAAACGGGGTATCATGATCTCCTGGTCCACTTCTGTCCGAAGAGCATCGCTGATCCCCCGCGATTCGTTTCCGATCACGATCACCGCTTCATCAGGCACCTCCAGTTCGCGGATGTCTTTCCCTTCGAGTGTGGCAGCCCAAACGGGCACCATTCCCGCCTGATGGAGTAGTCCGGTCGTTTCCATTTCAAAACATTTGACCCTTAATATGCTGCCCATGGTAGACTGCACGACTTTGGGGTGAAAGAAATCGACAGAATCGGGCGTGGCTGCCACCTGCGTGATGCCGAACCAGTCGGCAAGCCGGATGATGGTGCCCATATTGCCCGGGTCCTGGATGGTTTCGAGGAAAAGGCTGATCTTGTTGCGGGGATCAAACGCCACAGCCGGCTGGGGTTTTCTCACCAGGGCCAGCACCTGGTTGGGTGTGGTGAGCTGCGAAATTTTTGCTAATTCTTCCGGCGTGATTTCCTCCAAGGAAGGCACAGCGGGATGCACTTCGCACCATTCCTTCAGGGCGTACACCGCTTCAATCGCCTGCGGCGCTTCTGCCATCATTTCTTCCACACACTTCGGACCTTCCACCAGGAACACTTCCGCACTGCGGCGAAATTTTTTCTGGCTTAAACTTTGGATATATTTGACCCTGGATTTAGATAACATGAACGTTCAGTGATTTTGCGACAATTTTTTCTTCAATATATATGACCCATCCCTGCAGTGGCCCAAATATCCGCTTTTTTACAGTTACGATTTGCGCACTGCTGCTGCTTCACGCATGTACGGTCCCGAAAAGGTTCCAGCGGGGGACGCCTTTCGTTTTCAAAAATACGATAACCGTTGAGGGCGATATGCCCGCCACAGAAAAAAAAGCACTGGAAATAAGGTTACAAGGGCAACTGGACGACAGTTTGCGGCTCCGGACCAAGTCTTACGCCGGCCTTTACAGGGAACTGGTGGCACCCCCGGCTTACGATTCCGCCAATGCCGCCCGCAGCAAGGTTTTCATGAATGCCCTGTTGGAGACGGAAGGATTTTTCCGTTCATCCGTGAGCGATAGCGTTTTTATGGATGAATACCCGAGCAACTTCTCCGAAAGGCTGAGTTATACTTTCTCTTATTTCTTCTCCGGGAAAAAATACCGCGGCCCTCAAACCCGCGCACACCTCTTTTTTACGGCGAAAGTGGGTCCCCCACTGCTGATTGATACCCTCCGGTACGCACTTTCCGATAGCATGTTACAGGCATTGGCACTCAATCCCCGCGCGCTCAGGAATTCCACCATCACCGCTACCACTCCCCTGCTTAAAAAAGGAGATCGCTTCCGGCAGGCGGATGTGGCCCGTGAACTGGAAAGGCTGGGCGATGTTTTCAAAAATAACGGGTACTTCAAATTCATCGCGGACGATCTTTATGCTGAAGCGGATACGGTTGATTTGTCGCTGATCACCATAGATAACGATCCTTTCGACCAGCTGTCTCTGCTGGAGGAAGCACAGAAAAGAAAGGAGAAACCCACGGTGAAAGTGACCATCAAAAAACGGCCCGTCACAGATTCCACGAAACTCCTGCAACATTATATCGGCAACGTGCGCATTTTCCCTGAACTGGAACTGGCCGACACCTCCGGCGCTTCGCGCTTTAAACGGATGGAACACCGGGGATTTGAAATTTATTACGATAAGAACAAATACAAACCGGGGTTTCTTACCCGGCAGTCAAGACTGGAAAAAGACAGCCTTTTCCGACAGATCGATTATGTGCGTACCGTAAACGCCTACAACCAGCTTGGGGTATGGCAACAGGTTACGGTGGAAGCCACGGGCATCAGGAACGACACGGTTCCGAAAGTGGATTTCGATATCCGCCTATCCCCTTCTATGAAACAAAGTCTGATTTTCGAACTGGAAGGAAGCCGCAACACCGGCAGCGACGCCTTTGCCACCGGTAACCTGCTCGGGCTGGGCGCGAACATTGGTATCCGGAATAAAAATGTGGCACGGGAAGCCATTCAATCGAGTACGCAACTCCGGGGCGGAATTGAACTGAACCCATCGCGTGGAACGGCTTTTATCCTCACCAGGCAACTTTCACTGAGCCATAGTTATTCCATTCCAAAACTGCTGATCAAACTGCGTCCGCAAAATACCAGGCTCCGTTCCGAACGTACGATCATCAACGCTACCGCAGGTTACACAGAAAGGAAAGATTATTTCAACCTGGGAACCATCAACACTTCCATCGGTTTCGAATCGGCCCGCCGGAACAACGTGTTTTTCTTCAGCCCCTTTAATATTGAGTTGAATAGTCTGACAAGGAAACCCGGCCTCGACTCACTGATCAGGGCCAACCCCTTGCTGGCGTATAATTTCTCCGATGGGCTGATTATCGGAACCAAGTTCAGTTTCGTGAACTCTAAAACCAGGTCCAATAAGTTCAGGTACATAAAACTGGCAGTGGAGGAATCCGGTGGATTAACCGGTTTCCTCTTCAAAGGATTGTACAACGACCTGTTCCGTTTCGTGAAGCTGGATGCGGAATATGTGTATAAGATAGAACAACCAAAATCGCTCTGGGCTTTTCGTTTGATGGGAGGCTATGGTTACTCCTATGGCGAAAACAATGATAAGAATTTCACGTTGCCCTTCTTCCGTCAATTCTTCGCCGGAGGTCCCAACAGCATGAGGGCATGGACAGTACGTTCACTGGGTCCCGGTTCCGTGAATGATTCCGCTTTCAACGCGCAGCTTCCCGCAGGGCTTCGCCTGGGCGATATTCAACTGGAAGGCAATATCGAATACCGCTTCAACCTGGGCACATTAGGCGGCATTAAACTGAAAAGCGCCCTGTTCACCGATATCGGAAATGTGTGGTACCGTCCCGAAGTGTTAAAAGGTTCTGGCCTGAATGAACAGCTTCCGATAGAATTCAACCTGAGCAGACTGTACAAAGACCTCGCGGTGGCCGGTGGAACAAGTTTACGCCTTGATTTCGATTATTTCCTGATCCGGCTCGATTACGCGTTCAAACTGAAAAATCCGTTCTATTCCGACATCAACGACGGATGGTTCCATAAACTCAGTCTGAATTCCGGGCAATTACAACTGGGGATCAACTACCCGTTCTGATGTAAGGCCAGCAGGGCACGGGCATTTTTATCGAACTCCTCCATCGTTACCGATTCATGTAGTGTGAAGGCTCCAATCCTGGTTCTGCACAAACTGCTCATGTATCCACCGCAACCAAGTTGCTGGCCAAAATCATGTGCCAAACTGCGGATATAGGTTCCCGTTGAGCATACCACCCTGAAATGCACCACGGGCATTTCGATGGCCGTGAGTTCAAATTCGCGGATGGTAACGGGCCGCGGCTCCACGATCACCTCCTCGCCTTTCCGTGCCAGTTCATACAACCGTTTCCCGTCTTTTTTGATGGCGGAATGCGCAGGTGGCACCTGCATGATATCGCCTATAAAAGGAAGAGTGGCTTCGCGAAGCTGTGTTTCAGTTATATGATCGAAGGGTTTAAAATCGACGGGTTCACTTTCCAGGTCATAGGTAGGGGTCACAGCGCCCAATGTAATGGTGCCGGTATATTCCTTTTCCTGCGCCATGAATTCGTTGATGCGTTTGGTAAATTTCCCGGTGCATACGATGAGTAATCCTGTGGCCAGCGGATCCAGTGTGCCGGCGTGTCCCACTTTTTTGATCCGGATGGTATTCCTGATCTTCCTTACCACATCGAATGAGGTCCACTCCAGTGGCTTGTTCACTAAAATCACCTGTCCGGCCTCAAAAGGATTCTGCGCTGCTTCCAATGCTTTTTTTGCGAAGGTAAAGGATAAATGATTTCCTCAGATGAGCATACGGCCTTTCAGTTCGAGGTATTTGTTCACGGTTTGAATGGTTACGGCTTCCGGTGCGCACAGCACGGATAGAATTCCTTTGCGCTGGAGCTCCCGTACCATCCATCTTTTTTCCTGGATGAACTGTCTGGCGATGGTTTGTTTGTATAAGGTTTCCACGGAACCATCTTCCAACGAAGCCATGCCTTCCAACTCAGGGTTTTCGAAGAACACGACCAGCAAAAGATGCCGGGATGCCATACTTTGAAGATAAGGAAGCTGCCTTTCCAGCGAAGCACGGGATTCGAAATTCGTGAACAGCACCAGCAGACTTCTCTGCGGAATATTCCGTTTAACGGTAGCGTATAAACGCTCGTAATCCGCTTCGCGGAAGCCGGTCTTTTCTTTATAGAGCGTTTCCAGCACCAGCCCCATTTGTCCGCCTCTTCGTTCAGCAGGTAAAAGCGTGTCTATCTTATCCGAAAAACTCAGTAGTCCTGCTTTGTCCTGTTTCAGCAGGGCCACACGCAACAACATGAGTGAAGCGTTGATGGCATAATCCAGCAGCGTGAGTCCGGCGAAGCTCATCTTCATCACCCGGCTCTTGTCGATCACGCAATACACCTGTTGGGCACGTTCATCGGTATAATGGTTCACCATCAGTTGCCCGCGGCGCGCGGTGGCTTTCCAGTTCACGGCCCGCACATCGTCGCCCAGTACATATTCTTTGATCTGTTCAAACTCCATACTGTGGCCGATCCTTCGAATGGCACGGTTGCCCGTTTCGGAGCGTGCGTCCGAAAATGCCAGCAGACTGTACTTCCTGATCTCCAGGTAGGAAGGGTACACTTTCACTTCTTCGGGCGCACCCGCTTCCACCCTTCTCACCACCAATCCCAGTGGTGATTTCAGCAAAAGAATAATGCGATCGAAAACATATATTCCTCTTTCCACGGGCCGCACTTCTTCTTCCACCAATACTTCTTTTCCGGGCTGCAATACTTTAGTGGTCCATTTACGGAGCTGTGCCAGTTGAACAGGCATTTCATCCAGCAGCCGGGTATGTATCGGAAATGTGGTATGGTTGAAGAGTGCCCAGCTCACAGGATTTGGATCGCCATTACTGAAACGTTCCGGCAGCACCCGTTTTACCGAAACGGGGGTGGATTTAACGAACAACAAGAGGTAATCGAGCAGCGTGAGGATACCCAGGAAACCAACACACAACTGCGCCGGGACCAACAAAAAGGGCATCCCAAAGGCCGCCACCATGATCAGCGCAAGGAATCCCAGCACAAAATAGGTGCGCCGGGAAAGGTAAAGCGGGCGGATGAACTTTTTATAGAACCGCATCGGTTAGCGTGGAATTTCTATGGATGAAAGAATCGTGGTGATCATATCATCCGGGGTTACGCCTTCCATCTCTTTTTCGGGCGTAAGCGCAATGCGGTGACGAAGCACCGGCGCGGCCACGCGGAGGATATCATCGGGCGTAACGAAATCACGGCCATTCAACGCGGCGATCGCCTTCGATGCATTCATAATTCCAATGGAAGCACGGGGCGAAGCGCCGAGATATATACCGTTGTGGTTACGCGTTGCGGTAACCAGCGCCGTGATAAAATCGAACAGTTTTTCTTCCATGTACAGTTGCTTCACCTGTTCCCGCAGTTGTTGCAACAACGCGCCATTCAGTTGGGTCACCAGTTCGGGTTCCAGTTTTCCCAGCATGCGGTGGTGCCGCATGAGAATTTCTTTCTCTTCGTCGGGTGAGGGAAGCGGTACCAGTATTTTAAAGAGAAAGCGGTCGAGTTGCGCTTCGGGCAACCGGTAGGTTCCTTCCTGCTCGATGGGGTTCTGGGTGGCCACCACCATGAAAGGCTCGTCCAGGCGGTAGGTTTGTCCATCGGCGGTCACCTGCCTTTCTTCCATCACTTCAAACAGCGCCGACTGTGTTTTGGCCGGGGCGCGGTTGATCTCATCGATCAGCAGGATGCTGGTAAAAATGGGACCTTTCCGGAACTGGAAAATGGCTTGTCCCGGGTGGAACACAGAGGTACCGATCACGTCGCTCGGCATCAGGTCAGGCGTGAATTGTATCCTGCTGAAAGGCGCCTGTATGGCCCTGCTCAGCATTTTCGCGGTCAGCGTTTTCGCCACACCGGGTACTCCTTCCAGCAATACATGACCTCCTGAGAGCATCGCGGCCAGCAGCAACTCCATCATATCTTCCTGCCCCACGATCACCTTACTCATTTCCAGGCGCAGTTGTTCTGCCGAACGGCTCAGTTCTTCCAGACTGCTCCGTTGTTCAAATACATCTTCCTGCATTCCGTTATCCATGTTGTTCTTTTTTATAAAAATTATTTAAGTCCGCGGCTACTTCCAGGAGCAGTTCATCACTTACTTCCGGGTAATCTTTCAACATCTGCATTTTGTAGCACATCCCCTCCAGGTAAGTTTGTCCCATGCCGGTTTTCCCCGCAAGGGCAATCAGAAAATTTTTATCACCCGGGGCGAAGCGGAGAAAATATTTCCGTTGCAGGTGCTCCGCGAACTGGTGAATCATTTTTTCTCCCAGGTTCTTATTGTCCCGCCGTTGGTAATACAAGGCTGAAACGGTTTCCACAAAGTCGCGGGCACTGTTTTTTATTTTTGGGACAGCAGGTAATGCCGACTGTTTTCTTTTCGTTTCAAAAAGATAGATCAACCCGAAAATGAGCAATACCACCCAAAATGCGGAGCGCAAAGCAGGTTCCTTCAATATCACCTGCAAACGGGAGAACTGGTTACCATCTTCTTTCCTGTTCCTGAAATAATCGTCCCACTCCACCACCGTTTTACTTTTCCCGATCCAGGAAAATGTTTTTTCGAAGTATTCATGGTTGTTTTTGTGGAGCAGGAAGAAGTTGGAGAAAGCCAGCGGAGCGGTATGCAGGTAAAGACTCCCGCCACCTTTGTAATCAAACCGTACAAAATTCGGTTGTCCGAAGGCGTTGGTACCCAGAATGGTCGTGTAGAGGGAGTCATAAGAAGAAATATACATACTTCTGTCGAAGCCCGGGTACGCGTAGGTATGCTCTTCCCATGTTACGGGATCGTATACGGAGGCAACGAGTGAGTCTTCGGTTTCTTCAAAGTTAATGGTAGAATAACGCAGTTCTATCGCCATGGAATCAGCCATTTCACGGGTGATTCTTGTGGTTGAGATAAAAATTTCCGCGCCTTCTCCCAGTTGTGCGAGCATCCGGTTCCATTCCCTGGAATCGGGTAATACCTTGGGACTGATGATGACCCGGAGTTTTTTAAAAGGGTCCGCGCCCATATTCGTCCAGGACTCCGGTTCTTCGGTAAAATCAGCATAAACGCCGGGGGCCTTTGTTACATTGCTGACCTGCGCGTCGGGGAACAACTGTTTCATCCATTCATGCGCCACATAGGTACCGTAACGGATGCGGTCGTTCCGCCAGAGGGTGATTCTTTTGTTCATGGACTGGTTTTTCCCGCAGGAATGCAGGAAGGCCGCGACCATCAACAGCAATATGATTGAGAAGAAATGTTTCAGTTTCACAGCGCACCGTTTTTAGAAAATGATCTGATTTGCTCTACGGAGCGCTGGTACCTGCGCTCTTCGAGCGGCAGATTGCCATACCAGGAATATTCATATACTTTCACCAGTTGCCTGAACAACCGCACGGGTTCTTCCCCTTTTTCAGCAGGTATATTTCCGGCCAGCTGGCGGGTGTATAAACTGTTGGGGGCATCCGGGGAAAAACGGATCAATTCCTTCTGGTCAAGATCAAGGAGCAATTGCAGGAACCTGTACCGCAGCGCCATGCGCCAATCACGGTTTGCCTCGGCTTCTTTCCAGAGCAGGGCATAATCGGGTGCCGATCCGGGTGAAAACACTTGTTCTCCTTCGACCTTTTTCCTGCGGGAACCGGGGCTGAAAAAGCTCAGTTTTTGTTTGACGATAAAGAAATACAGCAAGGTCAGGAATATGATTCCCATCAGGCCATAAATGATCCACATGAATTCTTTTGTGTCGAGAAAATCCCAGAAGCTTTTCTGTTCTTTTCTTTTTGGTTTTTTCTTTTCCCAGTAAGTGGAATCGTTCGCATATATGAAGGTGGGATCCTTTTTTTTCGCATTCAGTTCCGCTTCAGCAATGGTTCTTAACGATGGCGGGTCTTTCGGCGGGATTACAATACTATCGGTTTGTTCTATACTATCGGTTTCTTCTTCCCAATCTTCAACGGATAACACCTCTACGGAATCCGTCTCTCCCGATTCATCGAGATAGGTTTTGAGGGATTTTTCCTGCGCCCGTACCAGACCTCCCATCAACAAAAGTCCCAGCAACACTATTTTACGCATGGGCCGGGTTTGAAGATTCAACATTACGCGCCAATCGGACGGGATACCAAACAAAGTACCATACCATGAACCAGAGCGACCCCGCCAGGATGGCGATGCTCAACCAAACGGGCATGCTGGTGTGGCGGGTGATAAATCCTTCGAGGAATGCGGCGCAGATAAAAACGGGCACTAACCCGATCATCAGTTTTACACCGTCTTTCGCACCGGCTTTCAGTGATTGTCCCCTTGTTTTCGTGCCGGGAAAAAGGATGCTGTTGCCCAAAACAAGTCCCGCGCCACCTGAAAGTATGATGGATAAAATTTCCAGTGTGCCATGTATCCAGATGACCAGCACGGAATCCCAGCCGAGCCCTTTGGAGAAAAAATAATACTGGAACGCCCCGAGCATGACCCCATTGATAAACAATATCCAGATGGTACCGATGGAAAAAAAGAAGCCCATTACAAAAGCCAGGAAAGACACCTGGATATTGTTGAGCGCGATGCGGATGAACATGGTGAGCTGGTCCTGGCTTTTATAGACGCCGAAGGGATCGCCGCGCGAGATATTGTCTTCCGTCATTTCAACATACTCGTTGCCCAGCACTCCTCTTACGAAACTATCGTCCTGCGCGGCGGAGAAAGCGGCGAGAATAGCGCATGACACAAATACAAGGAACGCGTACAACAGTTGCCGGTGGTGTTTCCTTACCACGAGGGGCAGTTCCTTGCGCCAGAAATCCAGGAGCCGTGATTTTTTTTCTTTTTTGTTGCTGAAGATGGAGAGATAAGTTTGCGAGGCGAGTCCGTTGAGGTAACGGGTAACATTACTCGCAGGATAAAAAGTGCGCGCATAACCAAGATCGTTGACGAGATCGGTGAACCGGTGTGCCGTTTCATCGGGGTCATCGGAAGGTTCATGCTGGTATTTTTTCCACTTGTCGATATTTTTCCTGACGAAAAATCCTTCTCTCACAGGTAAATGTTTACATTCACGAAGAAATAACCTGGTTTAACGGGAATAAATATAACAGATAAATTTCCAATCTTCACGCCAACTTTGAAAATATGTCGGTGGTTCTCCTGGATACTGGTTTTAATATTGAAGTGGCCTTCAGGCTGGCGCCTTTCCACAAGCGATTGCTGGCATGGATCGTGGACTTCGTGATCCTGCTCTCTTATTTTTATATCGTGAACCTGATCTTTGGGGAAGCCTTCAGTTTGTACCGTTTCCGTTTATGGGGATGGATGGAGGCGCTTTTAACACTCCCCTACCTGTTGTACCACCTGCTTTGTGAGGCATTGCTGAACGGGCAATCGGTAGGAAAAAAATTACTGAAGATCAGAGTGATTACGGCCGAAGGTGGCGCCCCGACCATGAGCCAGTATATGCTGCGCTGGATGTTCCGCCTGATCGACATGATGCCCTGGGGTATCCCGGCGCTGCTTTCCATTGTACTTACCCCCTCTTCCCAACGACTGGGCGACCTGGTAGCCGGTACGCTGGTGATTGATACCCGCAATGATCTATCCTGGCAGGACACTTTATTTGAAACAGTGGAAGAACATTATGTGCCGAAATACCCCGCTGTGATGCAGTTGTCGGATAAGGACATCAATACGTTGAAGAATATCGTTCAGGCGGGTAAGAAGAAACCTGATTTTACCCTTAATGCCTCGGTAGCTGAGCGGGTTTGCCAGAAACTGGGTATAAAAACAGAAGAAGCGCCCGAAGATTTCCTCCGGACGCTGCTGAAAGATTATAATTTCTACACCAACAATTAAGACAGGGCTGAAAAAGCCGCGACCTGGATGATGAACATCAACGCGTAAAGCGAAATGAAGATGATGGTCAGTATCCCGAGGAACTTGAACCACGACTTCAGGTTAGCAAAGGCCGCCACCAACTGCTGCTGGTCGTTGGTACGGATAGCGGTCTGCATTTTAGAAGCGAAACGGAAAAGATACAAACACGGAAAGAAGTACAGCAATACAATTACCAGCATGGTAATAGTAAAACCTATTCCCGCCACACCAGCCGCCGCGCCTGCACCCGGCATATCCATTCCGGTGGATGAGAACATCGCGGCCATAATTGACCCTGCGAAAAGGGCCACCAGCACCATGATGCCGCAAACGATAAAGCCGATCACAGCCAGGAACTTGGCCCATTTGGCCGATTCAGACAAATAATTGGTGGTAAATGCATCGATCTGGAGATCGAAAAGATTTTGTTGTTGCTCCATAAATAGGGTTATTTATGGACAAGATAATATTTGATTTTGAATTTTGGATGATGGATTTTCAACATCCAAAATTCAGAATTCTCTTAGTATGCTCTTGCGAACAACACCCTTTCTTTCGCGGGATTTCCACTGAAAACGCAAACACCATCCTGCTGCGTATTGTTCAGCGGGATACAGCGTATCGTGGCTTTGGTGGCCTCTTTTATCTTCTCCTCTGTTTCGGACGTGCCGTCCCAGAAAGCGGAAACGAACCCGCCTTTGCCATCGAGCGTGGCCACGAATTCATCCCAGGAATTCACCTCCGTAATGTGTTCATCGCGGAATTGGAGCGCCTTTTGAAACATATTGGCCTGGATTTCATCGAGCAGTGCGGTAAGCACGCCCGCGAGTCCTTCGATGGGATAGGTTCTCTTTTCTTTCGTATCCCTGCGGGCTACTTCAACTGTATTGTTTTCAATATCGCGGGCACCGAGGGCGAGACGGATGGGCACGCCTTTCATTTCGTATTCGGCAAACTTCCAGCCTGGACGTGCATTGTCGTTGTCATCGTATTTCACACGAACGCCCGCGGCCTTCAGTTGTTGCACCAGTTCGCCTACTTTTTCATCGATCACCAGTTTCTGATCGGCGCCTTTGTAGATGGGTACGATCACCACCTGAACGGGTGCTATGCGGGGAGGAAGTACCAGCCCTTCGTCATCGCTGTGTGCCATTACCAAGGCCCCGATCAAACGGGTGGATACACCCCAGGAGGTGGCCCATACATAATCGAGTTTATTCTCTTTATCCGAGAACTTCACATCAAAAGCCTTGGCGAAATTCTGTCCCAGGAAATGAGAGGTTCCCGCCTGGAGCGCCTTTCCATCCTGCATCAGCGCTTCGATGCAATACGTATCTTCCGCACCGGCGAACCGTTCATTCGCGGTTTTCACCCCTTTGATCACGGGCAACGCCATCCAGTTCTCCACAAAATCGGCATACACCTCCAGCATCTGCACGGTTTCGGCAACGGCTTCCGCTTTGGTGGCGTGGGCCGTATGCCCTTCCTGCCAGAGGAATTCCGCCGTTCTCAGGAAAAGACGGGTACGCATTTCCCAGCGCACCACGTTGGCCCACTGGTTTACAAGGATAGGAAGGTCACGGTAGGATTGTATCCATCCCTTATAAGTGTTCCAGATGATGGCCTCACTTGTGGGGCGCACCACCAGTTCTTCTTCCAGTTTCGCTTCGGGATCCACCATCAGGGCGCCTTTCTTATCAGGATTCGCCTTCAGGCGGTAATGGGTCACCACGGCGCATTCCTTCGCGAAGCCTTCGGCATTCGCTTCTTCCGCTTCAAACAAGCTCTTCGGCACAAACAGAGGGAAATAGGCATTCTGGTGTCCGGTATCCTTGAACATTTTATCGAGCACATCGCGCATGTTCTCCCACAGGGCAAAGCCATACGGTTTGATCACCATACATCCCCTTACGGCTGAATAATCAGCCAGGCTTCCTTTGATGATAAGGTCGTTGTACCATTGGGAATAATCCTGCGCGCGCGAAGTGATCTCTTTGCTCATAATATTGTTGTTTAGGCAACTTTAACAGCGGTTTCACAGGCACATTTGGCCGTTTCACCGATAAAAAAACTTAATTTTATACGTGTCTGAAAAACCGGAGTATCCAAAATTTCAGCACGCAAAAGTAGGAACTTCAATTTTAAAACATTAAACCCTGCTATATGATTTCAAAATATTTCCTTCTCGGCGCAATTACGGCGATCAGTTTATCGGCCTGTTCCACTGCGTACAAGGCCGGTCAAACGCCCGACGATGTGTATTATTCTCCCGGCAGGGAGGGCGATGCCTATGTGGTGATGGAAAACCGCCAGAATAACCAATACAATAATTACGAAGACCCGGATGACCGTTACCTGCGCATGATGGTGCGGAACAGGAACAGGTGGTCGGCATTGGATCCTTACTACTACAACAGCATTTACGGCATCAACAATCCCTATTTTTATGGAAATAATTTCGGGATAGGCTACAATACCGGTTGGAACAATTACTGGTACTGGAATAATTTCTATAATCCTTATATGCCGCCGGTGCTGGTGATGCCCTATTATCCAATCTATCCGGGCAAACCGGGATCGGGTGGAACCGTAACACTGCCGAAGAACAATGTAAGGCCGCAGCCGTTTAACCCTTACAGCTATAAAAATGGCTATACTAATAGCAATACCAGTCCTACCTCACCGTCAAACAACAACAAATACAAGGTAAACGACGGGTTTAGGAATGGCAATACCAACGCTAACAGGGGTTACAACAACTCGAACAACACACAATACAGGCAGAATAATAACAATACGTACACCCCTCCGGCCAATAACAACAGTTATACACCCACAAGAACTTATAACCCGACCAATACCGGGTCATCGTCTTCCGGATCCAGCCGCAGCAGTGGCGGATCTACAGGTGGCGGTGGTGGCGTAGCCCGTCCGGGAAGAGGTGGAAACTAACAAGGGAATGATTTTTTAGACCATACAAGGAGCCGGCATACCACCGGCTCTCTTTGAAAGCACTATTTTCAGCAACAGACATCCCATTGAAATGAAATATACACTCCTCTTATCAGCAGCAGGATTGCTGACGTTGAATGGTTTTGCCCAAACACCGGAAGATGTACTCAGGTATTCCGGCACCAACCCCAAAGCCAGTGCACGTATTATGGCCATCGGCGGCGCCATGGGTTCCCTCGGGGGCGATATCCATGCTACTTTCGTGAACCCGGCAGGACTTGGTCAGTATAAAACCAGTGAACTCGTATTGAGCCCCGGCTTCCAGTTTCTCAGCAACAAGGGAAATTTCAGGGGCACCGACCAATCGGCCAATAAAAACAATTTCAGTTTCGGTACCTCGGGATTCGTTTTCGGATATGGAGACCGTTACAGCAAATGGACCAGCAAAGCCTTTTCCATAGCCGTGAACAGGACCGCTGACTTCAACAATAAATTCAGCTACCGGGGGCAGAACGATTTCAGTTCTTTCTCCGAACAATACGCCGAAGAATTCGCGAATTCAGGCCTCCCGATCGACGAGACAAACGACCGGCTCTCTCTGGGGACCAATCTCGCGCTCTACAACTACCTTATAGACACCGCCACCATCAATGGTAACCTCCAGGTGGTGGGACTACCCTGGCGCGACGCACTCATCAACAATACCGGCGTACTTTTGAGCCAGCAAAAAGACGTCACCACCAAAGGTGGCGTTACGGAAATAGCCATCGGCTTCGCAGGGAACCGCAACGATAAGTTCATGATCGGGGGAAGCGTAGGGATTCCCATCATGAATTACAGCAGGACCACCTATTTCAGAGAAGCCGATGAAACCGGTAATACCAATAACAATTTTAATTACGCCAGCTATTATGAAGAATATTCTTCCAAGGGCGTTGGACTGAATGCCAAACTGGGTGTGATGTTCAAACCCGAAGAATACCTCCGCCTGGGCGCGGCCATACACACCCCCACCATTTACGGCATGGATGAAACTTTCTATGGAAAAATGGTACGGGATATCGAAAATTACCCCACCCAGATGAACATCAATGTCCCCAGCCTCGATAGCGCCGACAGCAGAACGATCTATGGCAATAGTTCCCCGGAAATACAATATGATGTCACCACTCCCTGGAAATTCATCGCCAGCGCCTCTTATGTGATCAGGGAAACGGAAGATACCCGCAGGCAGAAAGGATTCATTACGGCAGACGTGGAATATGTTACGTATAACGGTTCGCGTTTCAGGGACGGGTCTTCCATCAATACCGGGAACGATCAATTCTATACAGACCTGAACAATGTTATAAAGGACTACTATAAGGGCGTTTTCAACTTCCGTATGGGCGGAGAACTGAAGTTCCACACCATTATGGCACGCGCCGGATTTGCCTACTATGGTAACCCTTATGAAGATGAAGCGTTGAAAAGCAACCGCATGCTGCTGAGCGGAGGACTGGGCTATCGAGACAACGGTATTTTTATAGACCTGACTTACGTCCACAATGTTTCTAAAGATGTGAATTTCCCTTATCGCCTCGGTGATAAACAAAATACATTCGCCGACATCAAAGGGAACTACGGCAATGTGGCCCTGACCTTTGGGGTGAAACTCTAAACAACAAATTACCATAAAGAAAAAGCAACCGTTTGGGCGGTTGCTTTTTTTATGCTTTCAAAAAATATCCCCGCTTACGAAAAACGGGGACAAACCCTTTAGATGCTTAGATGCTCAGAGTACGGGTAATGATCTCTTCAACGGAATTGGATTTAAAAAAGTTTTTTACAGAAAATCAGACCTTTTGGCTTTTCTAAAGATGCTTGGATTTCTTATAGGGTAAATTTCGCCACAATGAGTTGAATACAAAAGCTTTTGGCTTGTTTTTTCCATATAATAACTGTAATCATTACACCAGTTTAAGAGGTTCCACTTATCCGGAATGGCCACCGAGAAAGCTTCTGAACCAATACCCCGAATTTTTGATGGTTCTGAGTTGTGTTTTAAAATCCACATGCACCAATCCAAAGCGTGCCTGATAGCCTTCCGCCCATTCAAAATTGTCCATTAAACTCCACGCGAGGTATCCCTTCACATTAACGCCTTCTTTCTTTGCACGCATCATCGCCTGAATGTATTGCTGGAAGTAACTGATGCGCTCCACATCATTCACCACGCCATCTTTTAGTTGATCGTGGTACGCCGCACCGTTTTCGGTAACAATGATTTCTTTTACCGCGCCGTATTTCCAGAACTTTTTCAGGATATGGTAAAACGCGTTAGGGTTCACTTCCCATTTCATCGCGGTATGTGGCACTTTCCTCGTAACCGGTTTTACCTCCGATGCCTGAATGATGGGTATAAATGAATTGTGGCGGATCACCACCGGGAAATAATGTTGCAGGCCAATGAAGTCGAAATCGAAGGCATAACGGTTGGTATATTTCCAGGTGGTATTGTGCAGACGGAGTTTTTCGAGCAACTGCATGCCTTCATCCGGGAAACCTTTACCTAAAGCAGGCTCAATGAATAACCGGTTGAGGAGGATATCCATCCGGTTGGCGGCCTGGATATCCAAAGTTGAATCCGTGTAAGGCAGCACTTCGGAGCAGGAAAAACTCGTACCTATATGCGCTTTTTTAACGGAGTCACGCAGTATCCTTCCCCCATCGGCCTGGGCGAGTGCGGCGTGGTGCACGGCGGGCAGGAAATTGGAGAGTCCCGTTCTGCCCGGTGCGTGTTTCCCGAGCATATAACCAAGCGAGGTAAAGCCCATGGGTTCGTTGAGCACGATCCAGTGTTTCACCCTGTCGCCAAATTCTTCCGCGCAGAGTGTGGCGAAACGGTTGAACCAGCGGTTGATGAGGTGGCTCGTCCAGCCCCCTTGTTTTTCCAAAGCCTGGGGCAGGTCCCAATGGTACAAGGTGATCCAGGGTTCAATACCGAGCGCCAGACACTCATCGATCAGGTTATGGTAGAATTGCAGTCCTTCTTTGTTGACCTTCCCGGTCCCTTCGGGCAGCACCCGTGACCAGGATATGGAGAAACGGAACACCTTAAATCCCAGTGCTTTCACCAGCATCAGATCGTCTTTGTAACGGTGGTAAAAATCGCAGGCGATGGTGGGTCTGTGCCCGTTTTTTACCTTACCCTGCCTCCGTGAAAAAACATCCCAGATGGAGGGTCCTCTGCCATCCTGGTTCCAGGCGCCTTCGTTTTGAGCGGCGGCCACAGCTACGCCCCATTTGAAATCAGGGCCGAAGTCGCGGGCTTTCAGTGTAAATGGTGGTGTATCCAACAATAAAATTTTCAGCAAGTTGCGAAGCCCTGCGTTAAGGGAATATTATCCTTTTATTAATTCGGGCAACGCCGCGAAATTGGCGGGGGTGAGCCATTGTATGGATGCGTCGCGCCGGAACCAGGTCAGTTGCCGTTTCGCGTAGTGGCGGGTGTTCTGTTTGATCATTTCCACAGCCTTTGCAAGCGTGTACTCACCTTCGAAATACGCGAACAACTCGCGGTAGCCTACCGTTTGCAATGCGTTCAGGTGTTTGAAAGGAAACAGTTGTCTGACTTCTTCTTCCAACCCTGCTTGCATCATAGCATCTACGCGTTGGTTGATGCGGTCGTACAGTATTTCCCTCGGAAGATCAATGGCGAATTTACGGATCGAAAAGTGCCGTTCTCGCGGTTGGGAACGCTGAAAAGAACGGATGGACCTGCCCGTGGCACGCACTACTTCCAGGGCACGCATTACACGGTGCGGGTTCTGAATTTCCCCAGAAGAAAAATAGTCGGGATCTTCTTCGCGCAGCTTTTCAATTAAAACGGGTAGTCCTTCTTCTACAAAAAGACTGCGTACTTCGTGCTGAACCTGTTCTGGGATGGGTGGAATATCATCCAGCCCGTCCGTAAACGCTTTGAGGTACAGGCCGGTTCCTCCGGTTACCACAAGATGATCGGCCTTTGAAAAAACTTTTTCAGCAGTATCAAGGGCTATGCGTTCATAAGCGGCGGCATTCAGTTCATCCGTTATACTATGGGATGCGATGAAATGATGGGGTACGGCAGCCAGTTCATCCGCTGAAGGCCGCGCCACGCCGATGTTCATTTCTTTGTAACACTGTCTTGAATCCGCGGAGAGGATTTCCGTTCCCAGCGCTTTGGCAACGGAAATTGCCAGCGCCGTTTTGCCCGATGCGGTGGGGCCGGCAATTATGATGGCGGTTTTGGACAATTTTGAATGATGGATTTGAATGATGGATTAGTATTGAGGGATCGTTAGCAACCAAAGCCACAAATACAACAACAGAATTTGAACAACAATCCAAAATTCATCATTCAAAATTAAAACTCTTGTTCTTCTCCTTCCTCGTGACCGCCGTCTTCCTCGTTATCAGTATCACCATTGTCTTCACCTTCTTCTCCAAACCCGTCTCTTTCTTTCCCGAGGTCATATTTTTCTTCCACGTCCACGAATTTATCGCCAAGCAGGCTCTTCGTACCGTACTGGCTGGGGGGAATCCCTTCTGTACGGGTGATGGAGGGGTATTCAAGCCTGGGATTTTCTTCCTTCGACACATTGATCAGTTCAACGAGAAAGGTCCAGTTTTTCGCGAAATCGTATACATAGATGAATTTCTGGTTCGGGTCACGGATCTCGGAGCCAATGGTGGTATCATCCATGAGGAGCGGATCGGCCTTGTATTCCTTATCATATTTTTCCAGCGATATTTCGCGGCCGCGTTGCCAGTTGTCGTTGCTCCTGTAAAATGTAGCGGCATGTTTTGAGTCAAACTCGTATGATTTGAGGATCATCTGGTGCAGTTCCCGGAACGACTGTGTATGTTTAATCACGATGTCCCGGTAAATACTATCATCTTCTTCGAAATATGCCCTGAATTTAAGTACAGCCATGAGTGTTATTATGGGTCAAATATAGAAAAAACGTGCCAGTTGAAAAGGTCACGGGTTATTGACAGGATGAAGGCCCATTTCCGCTGCTTTTTCAAACATAAAGCGTTGCGCGGCGGCCAGGTTGTTCTCGATTTCTCCATCCAGGATGGCTTCCCGGATCAGGTTTTTCAGATCGCCCACCTGCCTGCATGGCGACAATCCGAAGGTTTCCATAATGATCTCCCCCGTAATGGGTGGTTGCCAGTTCCTGATTTTATCGCTTTCCTCCACTTCTTTAAGGCGGGCGCGCACCATTTCAAAATTGTCCAGGTAACGGCGCACTTTCTGCCTGTTTTTGGAAGTGATGTCCGCTTCACAAAGCATCATCAGCGCCTCAAGATCGTCGCCGGCATCAAACAGCAGTCTGCGTATAGCCGAATCAGTGATGTTCTCTTTGGTAAGACTGATGGGCCGGAGGTGCAGTTCCACCAACTTACGGACGAAACGCATGGCTTCGTGCTGCGGCAGCTTCAGTTTCGCGAAAATGCGCGGCACCATTTTGCCCCCAACTACTTCGTGCCCGTGAAAAGTCCAGCCATGGCCCTCTTCAAACCTTTTGGTGGCGGGTTTCCCGATATCGTGCAACAAAGCGGCCCAGCGCAGCCATAGATTTTTGGTGTGGTGGGAAATATTATCGATCACCTGGAGGGTATGGTAAAAGTTGTCCTTATGTCCTTTGCCATCGATGAACTCCGCGCCGGCGAGGTCCACCATCTGAGGAAAAATCAGCTTCAGCAATCCGCTCCTGTAAAGCAGATCGAAGCCGATGGATGGTTTCGTGCTCAGTAATATCTTATTCAGTTCATCGGTTATGCGTTCCTGGGAGATGATGGCGATTCTTTCCGCGTTGAGGCGGATGGCCTCAAAAGTACCCGGATCAATCTCGAACTGTAGTTGGGACGCGAAACGGATGGCCCGCATCATGCGCAGCGGATCGTCGCTAAAGGTGCGGGAAGGCTCCAATGGCGTTTGGATCAGCTTTTTCCCGAGATCGGCCATGCCATTGAAAGGATCAATCAGTTTACCGTAATCAGTTGCGTTCAGGCTGATCGCCAACGCGTTGATGGTGAAATCCCGGCGCAACTGGTCGTCTTCCAGTGAACCTGGTTCCACTTCGGGATTGCGGGAATCGGCGCTGTAACTTTCCCTTCTGGCGCCCACGAATTCTACTTCAAAATCATCCAGTTTGATTTGCGCGGTACCGAAAGTTTTAAAGAAGGCCACCTGCGGCGAGGGGCTGAAACGTGCGGCCACATTGTGGGCCAGGGCGATACCGTCCCCCACGCAAACGATATCCGCGTCTTTCGTGGGGCGGCCCAATAGCTTATCGCGGACGAAGCCCCCGATCAGGTAGCAGGGCATGCCCATTTCCGCAGCGGCGTGGGCAATCTTTTTAAACACGAACAACTCCTTATCTGAACAACGGATATCCATAGCCCCGCAAAAGTAAGGATGTTTCAGGAACGGATCACTTCGTGGTTCCCGTTGGCGAACCAGCGCACGATGGCGGAGGGCGCTTTCGGATTATGGTCGGCCTGTCTGTATTGCACCACATAATCCGCACCAGTGATAATACGGGGGTCAATTTCAGTGAAAAAACGGGGTGTTGGTGCCCCTGAAATATTCGCTGAAGTAGATACTATGGGCTTTCTGAACCGCTTGATCAGGTGCCTGCAAAAGTCTTCCTTTACCACCCGGATGGCCGCGGAACCATCTTCAGCCATGGCGTTGGGGGCAATTCCCACCACATTATCATACACCACGGTAGTAGGTTTCTGCACCTGGTCGAGGAAGTTGAACACTTCCAGGTCGAGGGCCGTAACATATTGTAAAAGATCACGTTCATCGGCCAGCAGCAGGATACAACTCTTTTCGGCCGGACGCTGCTTCAGTTTGAAGATCGCATCCACGGCGGCTTCATTGGTGGCATCACAGCCCAATCCCCAGACTGTATCGGTCGGGTACAGGATCACCCCTCCTTTCCGGAGGGTTTCCAGCGCCAAATCTATATCTTCTGAAAAATCGTTTGTCATATTACTGATTCATATACGTTCATCACCGCCTTTGCACATGCTTCCTGGCTGAAAGTAGCGGCATGACGGTACCCTTTTTCAATCATTCGCGCACGAAGGGCAGCGTCACCCGCAATACGCTCGAAAGCCATCGCCATCTCCCCTGCGCTGCCCGGATCCACATAATAAGCCGCATCACCGCCGGTTTCAGGCATACAGGAAACATTGGAGGTGATGGTGGGAAGTCCGGACCACAAAGCTTCCAGCACGGGAATACCGAATCCTTCGAAATAAGAAGGATAAATCATACAAACCGCAGACTGGTAGATGGCCGGGAAATCCGCTGCTGAACGGAAACCCGGAGCGCTTCGCGCGGCTTCCTGCTCCGAAAGCAATATTACTTTTCCCTCCAAACCATGTTCCCGGATGAATGCTTTCACCTTCTCCTTATAAGCCCTTCCTTCTCCAATCGCAACCAGGGGAATATCGAGCTTATCGTCCAGCAGTTTTATCGCTTCGCAAATCGTGAGCAGGTTCTTTCTTTCAATAATGGAACCCACATACAGGAAGTATTTTTCCGGTAAACCATATTGTTTTTTCACCCGTTCTTTCTCTGCTTCCGGCACTTTTACGGCGAAAGAAGGATTGCAGCTCTGGTAGCAGATGTCAATCTTATTTTCAGGGATCTTATAGATTTCAACCAGGTCATCGCGGGTTTGTTTGCTGATAGCGATCACGCGATTAGCGTGTTTTGCGGCGTATTTGATTTTGTTCCTGTGGATAAGGCGGTCGGCCAGTTTGTATTGCGCCGGATACCTTTCAAAAATAAGATCGTGCATAGTGACCACAGAAGGAATACCGGAAGACTGAATACCAACCGGGATTTCGTGGCTCAACCCATGGTACAGGTTCACCCCCATTGGCTTCAGTTCTTTCACCACGCCCCTGCTGCGCCAGGCGGCTTTGAACAACGTTCCGGGGAAATGCTGTGGCACTACCGTTGAAATATTCTCATACACAGTGTCATCGAACCTGTTGGTCAATTTCGGCGCCAGCAAAGTGTATTGGTGCTGCGGGAAATAACGGGCGAGCGAAGACACGAGCGTACGGCTGTAGTGGCCGAGACCGGTCCCGTTCTGGTAAACCCTTTTGGCGTCGAAAGCGATGTGCATGGTAAAAATTTCAGGTGCAAATTAGGCGCATGCAGTATTTTCGCCAAAATTTGAACCATGGAATTAAAAGAACTGATACTGGAAGCCTGGAACAACCGGGAATTATTGCAGGAAGATAAGTACTCCAGCGCGGTGCGTGCGGTGATTGAAGATGTGGACAAAGGCAGACTGCGCACAGCGGCCCCTTCAGAGAACGGATGGGTGGTGAACGAATGGGTGAAACAAGCCATCCTCATGTATTTCGGCATCCAGCCCATGCAAACCTGGAATTTAGAGCCGTTTGAATTTTACGATAAAATGCTGCTGAAACGCGATTACAAGGAACTGGGCGTTCGTGCCGTTCCCCATGCTGTGGCCCGTTATGGCGCCTACATCGCAAAGAATGTGGTATTGATGCCTTCTTATGTAAACATCGGCGCTTACGTGGACGAAGGCACGATGGTAGATACCTGGGCAACCGTGGGAAGTTGCGCGCAGATTGGTAAAGGCGTGCACCTGAGCGGTGGCGTGGGCATCGGCGGTGTGCTGGAACCCCTTCAGGCCAGCCCGGTGATCATTGAAGATGGCGTATTTGTTGGCAGCCGTTGTATTGTAGTAGAAGGCGTGATCGTAGAGAAAGAAGCGGTACTCGGCGCGAACGTAGTACTCACCAAAAGCACGAAGATCATTGATGTGAGCGGCGCTGAACCTGTTGAATACAAAGGACGCGTACCGGCCCGCAGTGTGGTGATCCCGGGAACCTATACCAAGAAGTTCCCTGCCGGAGAATACCAGGTAGGATGCGCGCTGATTATTGGACAACGCAAGCCCAGTACAGACCTGAAAACATCTTTGAACGACGCGTTGCGCGATTTCAACGTGGCCGTTTAAAAATATACGCGGAAAAATTTTGCAGAAATAAAAATCCGCTTACCTTTGCACTCCCCAACTGAAAACGCGGGGTGCTAAGGAGCCCAGGTGGCGAAATTGGTAGACGCACCGTCTTCAGGTGGCGGCGCCGCGAGGTGTGCTGGTTCGAATCCAGTCCTGGGCACTCAAAAAGGATAAATTAAAGTTCTACTTTGGTTTATCCTTTTTTGATTTTAGAGATTTTCTAAGTTAACTAAAGTTACCACGCTATCCTACCACAAAGCTGGCTCCATTTATGGTGAAATTAAATTATGTTTACAAGGGATTTGAGCGTTGGTAACCAATGATACATACAACGAAGTAGCACTGATCCGGCAATTCCAGGCCGGCGAAGAAAAGGCTTTCGCAGAAATATACCACCTCTGCCATAAACGTGTGCTTTTTTTTGCCCATCGCTACGTTTCAGAAACCGATGCGCAAGACATCACTTCAGATAGTTTTGTGCAGCTTTGGAAAAAACGCGAAGACTTCTCCTCCATCAAAAGTATTTCCACCTTTCTTTTTATTACGGCACGCAACCGTTGCTTCAACCTGCTGGAACATGAACAGGTGAAAAGCAGGCGGCAAACTGAAATCCGCCAACTCCAGGAAACCGCATCCATCCCGAATATTGAACTGGAAGATACCCGGCTGGAACTGGTAGCGCTGATTCACAAAGAGCTGCATAAACTGCCGGAGAAAATGCGCGAGATTTTCATCCTCTCCTTTCAGGAAGGGCGAAAGCCGGCGGAAATAGCGGCACAACTTCAGATTAAAGTGAAAACTGTAAGCAATCAGAAACTCACGGCCATCAAACTGCTCAAGAAAGCGCTGGCAGACAATCCCGCGGCCCTGGCATTCCTGATGCTGATCCAGTCAAAAGCCATCCCCCTGAACTGATTTCTAAAATTTCTTACAAAATTCATGGGAAGTTTTGGATGCTCACCTGTTCATTTAACAGATACAACAATATGCCCCAATCCTCTTCCCATATCGCACGGTTAATTTACAGCTACCTGAACGGCACCATCTCTGCTCTGGAGACCGCTGAACTGGAACGCTGGACCAAAGCCTCGCCCGAAAACCAACAATTGCTGACCGAACTCGCCAACGAAACAGATTTGCTGGACGCGGTGCTGTTTCAGGAAAAATATGAGCAGCATGAAATGCGTTCCGGTCTTTATGAAAATATCCGTGCGCAACTGGCTTTCCCTTATCCTGACGCAGAACAACCTGTTGTAAAAACGCCGGTTCGGAAAATTTTACAGCGCCAATGGTGGATAGCGGCATCTGTTATCCTCGTTGTTTGCGCCGGCATGTATTTCTGGCTCGGCGATAATCAACCGGCAGATACTGCACCGGTTGCTGTACATAATAAAGACATAGCTCCCGGCAAAGAAGGAGCCATACTCACGCTGGCAGACGGTTCGCAAATTGTACTGGACAGCTTAGGGAACGGCGTAATTGCAGCGCAGAACGGTACGCAGGTAGTTTTAAAGAATGGCGCGTTGGTGTATGAAACGAAGGGTGCTGGAAGCCAGGAAGGAAGCCAGGTCGCTTATAACACGATGAACACACCGAAGGGCAGGCAATTCAGCTTATTGCTGCCCGATGGCACGCGGGTTTGGCTAAACGCAGCCAGTTCTATCCGTTTCCCCACGGTATTCACGGGAAACACGAGGCAGGTGGAAGTAAATGGTGAGGCTTATTTCGAAGTGGCGAAGAATCCCGCTATGCCATTTATGGTGAACGTAAACAACAGGGCCACGATAGAAGTCCTGGGTACACATTTCAACGTGAACGCCTACGAAAATGAAGCCACTATAAACACCACACTTCTGGAAGGAAAGGTGAAGATCAACAATGCGCTTTTAAAGCCTGGCCAGCAGGCGCAGCTTGCTAATAAAACAATTGCGGCAGGCAGTACAACGCCTGTAAAGATTGTTGGTGAAGTGGACGTGGAAAAAGTAGTGGCGTGGAAAAACGGACTGTTCAACTTTGAAGGCGCCACACTTCAAGAAGTAATGCGTCAACTCACACGCTGGTATGATATAGAAGTGGTGTTTGAAGGTGAGGTCCCGGACATCCGTTTTGTTGGTGAAATGGAGAAGAACATGCCACTGAAAGATTTACTGGAAACACTTGAAAAAACAGGGGTACACTTTAGAATTGAGGCGGGAAGAAAACTGGTGGTATTGCCCTGAAAACTGAAGGAACCTTAAGAATACATGCGACTGCGTCAGCATTAAGAAAACTGAAATACTTGATATAAACCAAAATTAAACCGTATCCGCTAAAAACAAACCGGAAGTGCAGCGAACACTTCCGGCATAAAGTTAAGGCGGATCAAAACGGAGCTTCATCCATTTTTTAACAACCAAAACTGTTCACAAGTTATGAAAAAACCTGCTTATGGTAACTTGTACTTCCCGGTCGTGCCTGTAACCTGGCCATCCTCCTGTAGTACAACCGGAGGCCAGTTAATGGCTCAAAGTAAGATTACAACGCAACCGTTTAAAGGAAAGTTATCAGGCTACTTCATCCAAAAACTACTGCTTACGATGAAATTGCTTACAGTACTCCTTTTCGCTGCTTCCTTCGCCGTTACCACCAAACCGGCGGCGCAAACCGTTACACTCTCAGGCAAAGACCTGACGATGAAACAGGTGTTTGCGGAAATTAAAAAACAGACAGGGTATGTCGTTTTCGCGAATGAAAGTGATTTTCTGCGGTCGGGTAAACTTTCCATTTCGGTCAGCAATATGCCCTTAAAGCAATTGCTGGAACTGGTGAGTGAAGAAGAGGCCCTCGACTTTTCCATCAAAGGAAAAACCATCGTTGTTTCCAGAAAAACGAACAATGGCGCTGAAACAAAGCCCGGCATTACTGACCAGAAGGCGGCAACGCCCCTTACCGGGCGCGTACTGGATTCCACAGGAGCCACCCTGGCGAACGCCACCATCTTGAACCTGACCACGAAAGTGAGCGTTACGTCCGCGTCAAACGGCACCTTTGCCATTGATGCAAAAGAAGGCGACAGGTTGCGTATTTCTTACGTGGGCTATGAAACCAGTACCGTTGTGGTATCCCGCTCCATGCTTTCCGTTCCCAACGGCCTTATCATTACGCTCACGCCCGCTTACTCCAAACTGGAAGACGTGAACATCGTGGTGAACACCGGCTATCAGAAAATCGACAGGCGCAGCCTCACGAGTGCCGCCACCACCCTTAAAATGGAAGACATCATTACCCCCGGCATCAACACCATCGACAAACTGCTGGAAGGCCGGGTACCCGGAATGATTTTCATGCAGAACTCCGGACAAGTGGGCGCCGCGCCTAAACTCAGGATACGCGGCACCTCCACGATCCTCGGCAACAGAGAGCCCCTCTGGGTATTGGACGGTATCGTACTTACCGACCCGGTAAACGTTGACCCCCAGCAAATGAACGATCTGGATTTTGTGAACCTGCTGGGCAACGCGATCGCGGGCCTTAACCCTGAAGATATTGATCAGATCGACGTGCTGAAAGATGCCGCGGCTACCGCTTTATATGGCGCCCGGGCCGGCAATGGCGTAATCGTGATCACCACTAAGAAAGGTAAACCAGGCAAGCCCACCATCGGCTACACCAATAACACCACCTATACCCGCAGACCAAGGTATTCAGACCGTACCATGTACATGATGAACTCCGCCGAACGTATGGATGTTTCCAAAGAAATGGTGGAGCGGAAAATGCAATACCCAAATATTACCCAATGGTCGGGCTACGAAAGCGCTTTACAGGATTATTATTCCGGCGCCATAGACTACAATGAATTCAAAAGGCTGAGCGATTACTACGCCAGCGTGAATACCGACTGGCTCGGTTTGCTGACCCAGGATGTTATTTCGCATAACCATACCCTTAACCTTTCAGGCGGTTCAAGCGATGTGAAGTATTACGCTTCATTAGGCTATAAAGACGAGAAAGGCGTGATTATAGGAGAAAGCGAAAAACGCTATTCCTCTATGCTGAACATCACGGCGGATTACAAGAAGTTCACCGCGCAACTCGCTTTCACCGGCAACTATACGATCAGGGATTATACGCCACAGGATATGGGTATCATGAACTACGCCTACAATACCAGTCGTACCATTCCGGCCCACAATCCGGACGGCAGCCTGTTCTACTATCCCCAATACAATGGATCGCAGTATTATAATTACAACATCCTTAATGAACGCGACAATGCGGGTGATCTCACCAGGAACAATGCCGCTAATGTTCGCGCATTGTTGAAATGGAGAATAAGAAGAGGGTTGGATGTGGAAGGCACTTTCGCTTATGGTTTGAGCAACAACAACAGGGAAGTACATTACACGAAGAATTCCTACTATGTCTTCAAACTCAGGGCCGACCAAACAACAAGATGGGACCTTAACCCCATAGGCGGCGAGCTTCAAAGACAGGAAACCAGCAACAACACCTACACCGCGAGGATTCAAACCAATTACTTCACGGCATTTGGCCCCTCCAGGAAACACATGGTGAACTTTACTGGTGGCATGGAAGTACGTTCCTCCGAATACAACGGGTTCAACATTACCAGGCGCGGGTACTTCCCGGAAATGGGCGGCTATTTTGAAGCGGTGCCCACCACCTATACCGCTTACTACCAGCAATGGATGAGCACCAGGGCGGCACTGGGTTATTTCGACCGTGAACTGTCCAACAACCTCGCGTGGCTCGGCACCGCGGGTTATTCCTGGAGCGACCGTTACATCCTGAACGTGCACATCCGCGGAGAGCAATCGAACCTTTTTGGCGCGAACTCCAATAATAAATTTCTCCCCATCTGGGCCGTATCGGGCCGCTGGAACATCAAGAACGATGTCCTGAAAGAAACGAAATGGGTGAACGACCTCGCGATGAAAGCCTCATGGGGATGGCAGGGCAATATGTTGCCCGGACAATCACCTTACATGATCATCCGTGAAAACCTCGGCAACAACGTATTCTATGGCGCTCCTTCAGCAATAATAAGCAACTTCCCTAACCCGGACCTGAAATGGGAGCGCACGTCCTCTTCCAACGTAGGACTTGATTTCTCCCTGTTCGGCAATAAGGTGAACGGTTCCGTGGCCTATTTCTACAAACGCACCAACGACGCGTTCCTGAATAAAACCGTATCAGAAATCAACGGCACGAACAGCTACGTGATCAATAGTGGCGTGCTCGAAAACAAAGGCGTGGAACTGTCCTTAAGTTTCACCCCGATCAATAACCTGGGACTCAACAAATCGCGCAGGGGCTTCGTATGGCGCTTCGACCCGCAACTGGGCCAGGTGCTGAACAAAGTATTGAACAGCGCGATCAACAACCGCAACAATGTACTGGTTGACCAGGTTACCTACAATAACTTCCTCGCGGGAACGGTGCAACTGGGCGGAAAACCCATCAACACTTTCTATTCCTACAGGTTCAAAGGACTTAGTCCGGTAGACGGCTCGCCTATTTTCTACGGTTCAGAAGCTGAACTGGCCGACAAATACCGCGATACCTATTCCCAGATGAAAAGAGAAGACGTGTACCTGGAGGTAATGAGCGAATCAGGCAGAAGAGAACCGTACGTACAGGGTGGCATTTCCAACTACTTTGGCTGGAGAAACTTTGGCCTGTCCTTCAACGTGACGTATTCCATGGGCAATAAAATCCGTTTGATGAAGATCGCTTCCGGTTATGGCACCATCGCCGCGTACCCCCAACAGAACCTTCGGAAAGAATTCGTAGACAGGTGGAGACGTCCGGGTGATGAACTATATACCGACATCCCCGGTTTGCAAACCAGCACCGCGCTCAACACGCCCTGGTGGAACCTCTACCCTGCCAGCAACTACTCTTTTGGCGGCAGCGTTTACGAGATGTACGACAATTCTGATATCCGGGTCGTAAGTGGCGATTTCCTCAAACTCCAATCGGCATCTTTCAAATACAATTTTGCCGAAACCCTGATCAAAAAACTGGGCCTCAGTTCAGCTTACGCGAGTTTAACCGGCACCAACCTCTTCATCCTGAGTAACAAGTTGCTGAGGGGACAGGATCCCACACAATCGGGTTCCACACCGAACATCAACCTCTCACTGCGACCAACTTACACGGCCAGCTTTAATATTTCATTCTAAAAATCAGGACAAATGAAACATATAGGTATCCTTTTACTGCTCGCTTTTTCTCTGGGCTCCTGCAGTAAGTTCCTGGAAGAATATTCACGTGACCAGAAATACGTTCAAACACCCGAGGACCTCAACAAACTGATGGTTGGAGAGGCGTTCATCATTAATATCGGGCTTTCTATCTATAGCCAGGCTACCATGGGCACGCTAACTTCAGAGGCTGGCATCGTGGCCCCCTGGCTCCATGTAATGGATGACGACAATGAGGTTTTTGTGTCGGATTTTGTTGCAACCGACCAACTCACCCCGCTTTACATGCTCTCGGGGTTCCACTACTGGAAACAAAACCCTACGATGGACATCCGTGAACTGACATGGGAAGATATCCTCTGGAGAAAGTTGTATAAGCACATCGGCGCACTGAACGCGATCATTTTCCAGGCTGATGAAATGGCTTTGAATAATCCGGGGAACATTGAAAACCTGAATCGGATCAGGGGAGAAGCGCTTTTCATGAGAGCCTACTATTATTTTTACCTGCAGAACATTTATGGAAGTCCATACCGCAAAAGTACTGCGGCCAACGATGAAGGTATTCCACTTAAAGTTTCAGAAAAAGTAGAGGACATCTACTTCAAGAGAGACAACAACGAAGCCGTTTACCAACAGATCACCAGCGACCTGGAAAAAGCGGCGCAATACCTCGAAAACTACAACCCCACTACCAAACTACGCATAGGCATCGCCGCGGTACGGTTATTCCAGACAAGAGTATACCTCTACACCGAGCAATACGATAAAGTACTGGAAGTATCCCAACCGCTTCAGACGATGGGGTACGAACTGGTGGACCTGAACCAATACACTACCGGCACCAGCTTCACTTACCGCGGATCGCCGGAAACCATTTTCACCATGGGTACCAACGTGATTCCCACCGTATTCATGAACGATTCTTTGTCGGCGTGGAGCGGTAACGACAACAGGGTATCCGCCTTCAAAGCTTCAGACAACTTAATGAACACCTTCGACGAGGACGATCTGCGCAGGAAAGCGTTTTTTGAACGGGCCGCCAAAAGCAAGGCATGGATTCCCGCCAAATACCGCACCTGGAGAACCTTCAACGATGTAAACCAGCAATCTTGTATTTTCTCCCTGCGCTACACGGAAGCCATCCTGAACCGCGCGGAAGCCATGGCCATGATGGGCGCCGACAATGAAGCCAGAACAGAACTGCAAAAACTGCGGGCCAAAAGGTTCCAGAACGCCACCATCGATCAGATACCGCAGTCCAACACGGAACTCGTCAATTTCATACGGGAAGAACGCCGCAGGGAACTTTGTTTTGAAGGACACAGGTGGTTCGACCTGAGGCGCTATTCGACTAATACGAAGTACCCTTTACCGGCCGACTTCACCATTACGCACCCGGTATATACCTACGACGCGCCTTCGAATACACATACCCGCACGGGAAATTATGTGCTCAGGTCGCTTTCGCAGGATGCCGCCGGATGGCAGGTGCCCATTCCCAACTATGCCATTGAATTCAACCGGGGCGCGTTAACCAACCCTATCCGTCCCGTTCGTTCCATTCAACCATAACCTAACAGGATTAACATGAAACTGAAATTATATATAGGCGCCATCGCACTGCTCACCATTGGTGGCTCATGCTCAAAAGAAAAAGTTGCCACGTTTACCGATTACGACAAAAACTGGCTGGTGGTGAATGACAACCCCAGTGATGCCGCCACGCACGCGACCTTTCTTTTCTATCAGGAAACCGGTATTCCCGTTTATTTTAACGACACTATCGGTTCCCAGCAACGCGTTGACCGGTTCGGGAAAGAATATACCTACTATGAAGTATTGTCGCTTGTTTATGCGCTTGGAGGGCTCCCATCGGGAGCGCCTCCCCAGGTGCAGGCCTTCAGCTATTGCAACAAAAATGATGTTGCCCCGGCGCTGGAGTTCCTGAAAACGGATATCCTTTCCGTATTGCCCAATACTATTCATGTACCGAGTATCCTGCTGCTGGAAACCCTGAACAGCAACGCCTTCGGCACGTATGCTTTCAAAGGATTCAACACCATCGCCATCGGACAGGTTTCCAAAATTCCCACCATGGACGAGGCTACCAGAGCGAAATACAAAGGCGCGATTTTAAGGGCGATGCTGACCAATGCCGTACTCAACGACAAGTATAAACTGATCCTGGAAAAATTCTATGCCGCATCCAGGAAATTCGTTCCATCGCGCGACGCGTATAACCTGTACATCTACCAACTTGCAACTTCTGTAACGGGGCTGCCACCCGGCACAACCGCCACGCTACAGGCCATTGGATTCTTAGGCACTGACCCCAGGAACCCATACTATTCACCGATTTCCACCTGGATGGACGTGTGCATGTACCTGGAAGCGGCGCTGGGCAGTACGGAGCAACAGTTTACACAGCAGTATGGCACCTATCCCAACATCATGATCAAATACGGTCTGATCAAACAGATCGTGGAAGACATCGGCATTCCTATTAAATAACGATCAAATAAAAAAACATTAGTCATCCGGGCAGCGGTCCGGTAACATTTAAAATTCCATGATGAAAAAAACGTTTCTATTTATCCTGGCGCTGGCCATTACAGCGCCGGTTTGGGCGCAGCATGCGGTAGTGAAAGGAACATTCAAAAAAGTCATCTCCAATGGCGTGAACATGCCTGTGATTTACTTTTTTAAAGGAGGGGCGGGACAGTCTGTAGTGCTTTCGGAAATTCCCCTCACAAAAAATGAGTATGGTTTTAAAATAGAACTGTCGGGTAATGACCTGAACACCATGCGCTACATCGGGTTCGACGACGAACTGTATCCGCTGTACATGCATGCCGGAGAGGAATTGGAAATTGATGCAGCCAACGGACAGGCTGTTTACTCCGGAAAACTGAGCCCGGAAAACAATGTGTTTGCGCAATGGTATAGCATGCTGGCCCCACTCCGTTATTTTGGGTATTCCAGGGAAGGCGCCATGCAGGCTGATGGCCGTTACCAGGTAACCCTTGATTCGCTCTTGAAACCTTCGGCAGATTTTATTCAGAAAATAAAAACAGGGAACAAGGATTTCGATGTTTTTACAAAGAACCTGCTTTCGTATGGCTTCAAATACGATGCGATGGCGCCGTTCCTGATGGCTTATGAACCATCCAAACGCAGCGATTACCCTACCTATGTAACCAACCTGTTCAATACTGAAAAGTTCACCGACGCTAATTTGTGGACGCTTCCCGGCGGGTTCAATTACATCCAGGCGCTCGCTTTCGCGAAGTATATCATTTACCAGTCTAAGATGGGCCTTGCCAACGAAATGATCATCCCCGAGATCGGGAACGAGAACATAAGGGCGGAGTTCATCATCAAAGTGGCCGAGCGTGGCGGATTCACCGACATCAACAAGTTTAACGAAAAAAACGCGCAGTACATGGTGACCGCCGACCAAAAGAAGAGAATGGCGGAAATCGTAAAACGTCAACGACTTAAAGTACCTGGTTCAGACTGGAGCGATTTCGCTTATCCGGACATGAAAGGGAAGTCGCACCACCTCTCCGATTACCTGGGAAAAGTGGTACTGGTTGATGTATGGGCCACCTGGTGCAAGCCCTGTATCGCCGAGCAACCCGCACTCAAAAAACTGGTGGAGGATTTCAAAGGGAAAGACGTGGTGGTCATGAGTGTGTCGATTGATACCGAAAAAGACAAGTGGGAAAAAATGGTGGAAGAAAACCAGCTTTCAGGCCTGCAACTCTATTCCAACAATGCAGGTCCGCTGCTGAAAGATTACGAAATCATTGCGGTACCCAGGTTCATCCTGTTCGATAAAAAAGGAAAAGTGGTTCAGTTTGACGCGATGCGTCCTTCTGATCCCAAACTGAAAGCACTGATCGAAGCCCAATTGGAGAAGAAAGAAAATATTTAACCATGAAAAGATTTTTTGTTTGCGCGCTCCTATTCATTGGCGCTTTTTTAAGCACCGGTAACGCACAGGGCGTCAACTTTGAAAAGCTCAGTTTAAAAGAGGCCATTTCAAAAGCCAAGGACCCAACGAATCCCAGGTTGGTATTTGTGGATTGTTATACCAGTTGGTGCGTGCCCTGCCTGGAGATGGCAAAAAACGAGTTCCCGAAGAAGATAGCCGGAGACTTCTTCAACCCGAAATTCGTATCCGTAAAATATGATATGGAAAAAGGGGAAGGCATTGACATTAAAAAGAAGTACAATGTTGACGTATACCCCACCTTCCTCATCCTGAACGAAAAAGGAGAAGAAGTGAACAGACTTGTGGGCAAGTCGGGAGCCGAAGAGTTCATTGAGAAAGTAACCAAAGCGCTTGATCCCAAGAACTCGCTGGCGGGCCTGAAAGCTACTTATGAAGAGAAAAGAGACATGCTTAGTGGCCTGCCATACGCCAAAGCACTTCTGGAAAACAACCAGGACCCGACTCCATTGCTGGAAGAACTGTACGACAACGGCCAGGATTTCGAACGCTTCAGCAGGGATTTCACCAGTTTCGCGATGAGCACGGTTAAATTCGGAAGTCCGTTCTTCAGAAAAATGATGCTGGAGAAATACCGAATGGACGAGGAATTAGGTACCCAGGTGGTGAACCAGATGATATTCGACAAAATCCGTAAGGATATGTACATCGTGGCGAATGAAAGAACAGCCCGATACAAGATATCTTACACACCCCAGGAAGTGGAAGACATTGCCTACACTATCGGGTTGCTCAAACTGGATCCATCAGACCCCGAGAGCCACATGTGCCGCGTGGCGCTGTACGTGGCCAAAAACGACCTGGATGGAATGATCAGCTACTACAGAAGGTATATCTGGAATCTCCCCAACAATACTGTTTATAAGCCCATCCTTGAAGGTATACTGATGAGCAATGTCGCGAAGGCAACGGCAGAACAGAAAGCTGGTATCAAAGACTATTTTGAATACGCCGCGAAAACCTTTGAAAAACAAGCGAACTATTATAAAAAACAGGCCGAAACAATAAAGTAAAGTGTGGCCGGTTCCACGCCATATATTTCAATATGATGATGTTTAGCAATAAGAAACCCTTTGTCCTGCTCTTTTTACAATTACTGCTGGTCACGGGATATGCCCAGGAATTTACGGACGACGCGAAAATTAACGCCGGGTTCCTGAAGTCGGTTGATTCGCTGCTTTCCCGCGTGAAGACCGTCACAATGGAGGATGCAAAAAAAGCGTTGGGCGCTCCTTCCCTTTCTGTGGCCGCTGGACTGGTGAAACCCTCCACAAAGCCAGTTCCGGCGAACATGTTGTACGAGAAGGCTAAAAAAGCGACCGTAATGGTGGGATGCATTTACCTGTGTCCGCGGTGTTCCAATACGCATATCAGTGAGTCTTCCGGATATGTTATTGACCCGAAAGGTATCGTGGTCACCAATTACCATGTGGCGGCCACTTACGCGAATATGTCAGGCGGCAACAAACCATTGGGTTTTACGGTACGGATGGAAGATGGAGCAACCTATGCGGTTCAATCGGTCCTCACCGCTTCCAAAAAAGATGACCTGGCCCTGCTGCAATTGGAAACGGGCGGAGCCGTATTGCCTGCGCTTGCCTTAGGGAAACCCGCGAAAACAGGAGATGAAATTTTCGTGTTGGGGCATCCGAAAGGCATGCACTACTTCTTTTCCAGGGGGCATGTGGTCAATAAGTATATGGAAGAAGTGAATGGAGATACCGGCAGTTTTTTCAGGGAAATGATGGCCATTTCGGCAGACTATGCCACAGGGTCAAGTGGCGGTCCCGTTATGGACGTGTACGGCAACATCGTGGGTACCGTTTCCAACACCCGCATGCTGTTGCACAGTGAAACAAACCAAAGTGTTCAGATGGTGGTTAAAAATACCGTACCGGTAGAATCTTTGCTGAAACTTGTACATAAGGAGTAGGCATTGTCAACTCTATCAGAACCTGAATGAAATGAGGGTGTATCTTTTTTGATACGCCCTCATTTTCGCTTTCAAAAGTGCTCTAATATTCTTTTCCGCAGCGCTTACTCAGCAGCCATCTTTGAGGGGCTCGCGTTTATAAATTATTTTATTGTTCTGCTCTATATAATCGCCCGAGATGATTGGAAAGGAATACTTGGGGGCGTAGGATACGTTATGACTTCTTATAATTATCTTGTCGTCAACTTTGAGGTTACGCAATGGCTGAAATTCAGCAAAATTTTCCGGCCGAAAATTGAGAATGTACTCCTCACCATCAATCCTGACCATCAATCCGAAACCCAATCGTGCGCCTGGCGGAAGCGCAAGAGAAGTTACGACAGCTTCCATACTGGTACCACTGTTGATATATTTCTTTATTTTAGCGGCGCAGGCAAGCACTTTCTCTCCCTGGGGAGACGCTTCCCATTCTTTGAACTTGATTCCCGCCGGAGTAGCCAGCCATTCTTTCATCGCTGCATTCTTTTCAGCAGCAGTGAGTGGCTTCGGCGTTAATTGTTCAGAAGATTCATTTTTGATCTGGCGATTGCCGAATACGATCCCGCTTACCACAACCAGTGGTAAGATCAGCGCATAAATAGCTTTTTTCATTTTTTTGAAGGTTTGATGAACATAAAATCTATCTTTCGATAAACCGGATTCTTTTCAGAGATTTGTTTAATTGTCGAATCCCTTTATCGTTGGTGTTATAAAAATAGGCAGATATGTTCCGGCCATTATTAGCCGTTTTGTAAATAATAGTGTAAACTTTGTAAATAACGCATTGACATCATGCATGTTACAAGAAATCGCCTACCCATCAGGCAAAAGCTACGGGGCGGATGGTTACTGCTCTTGTTTATCGCCGGCATCTGCGTGGCTTTCAGCATGACCAGCAAAAATGAATTTGATTTCGCCAGAAGAGAGGTCCTGCTTCGCAGGATCGGACACGAAATACTCCTTCAGTCCGGCGACAGTACTTCAAGGCTGCTGCCCGTTAACAAGATCGCCGAAAATGAATACCAGATCAGTTTTGAGCAGGCATTTACCTTTAAGCCGGAATCCCTCGTGCAAATTACCAGGCAATGGCTCGCGAAAGCGCCCTACGCAGGTGACTATATTGTAAACGTGCTGACATGCGACAACGCCACTGTAACCTATGGCTACGCAATATCCAATGATAAAAAAGATGATATTATAGCCTGTACTGGCAGAGTACAGCCAAAAGCCTGCTACAAAATCAATATCCAATTCAGGCCAACGGGCATCAATACAACCAGGAACAGGTATATCCTGGGCGGACTGTCACTTTTGGCGTTTGCCGGTTTTATTTTCCTGAGAATCGGTAAATCCCAAAAAGTGCCCCCTGAAGTTCAGCCTTCCGGCACATTCAAACTAGGTGCAGTGTTGTTCGATCCGGCGCACCGGAAGCTGGTCATGGATGGAAAAACAATTGACCTGACCGTCACGGAAACCCGTGTTCTGCTCATTTTCGCATCTGCCCCCAACGAAATAATTGAGCGGAGCCGGCTTCAGAAAGAGATATGGGAAGACGCGGGTGTTATTGTGGGCCGCAGTCTTGATATGTTCATATCAAAACTGAGAAAAAAGCTGGAGTCAGATCCGGACATTAAAATAGTGGTTGTACGGGGTAAGGGCTATAAACTTGAGCTCAACGGGTAAGCGGTTATTGTCTTAATATTTTCTCCATTTTCTTACCTTTTGCCAATTCGTCCACTAATTTGTCCAGGTATCTAACATTTCTGGTGAGGGTGTTTTCAATTTCTTCGATTCTGTACCCACAGATTACACCCTTTATCAGTTGTGCGTTGGGATTTAGTTTTGCCCTGTCGAAAAAAACTTCAAAAGTCACTTTTTCATCAATCAGTTCCTGCAACTTTATTTTGTCGAATCCGGTTAACCAGGCGATGACCTGGTGCAGTTCTTCTATGGTTCTTCCTTTTGATTCCACTTTGGTAATGTAGTGCGGATAAACGGAAGCAAAAGTTATTTTAGCGATGCGCTCGTTGTGTTTTTCGTTTTCTTTCATTTTATGGCTGAATGAATTAGCGTTTTAAGGTAAGACAATCGTATAAAAGTATTTATCCATTACACCAGATTTTTCCCGCAGGTAGGGCAAAACCTGTAAAACGCCTTGATCTCCGTGCCGCATTGGGTACAAACGGGCACTGGCTCAATTATATTTTTAAACTCGGTTTTGTTGATGGCGTAAAACTCTTTGGGTATGTCATCAATGAATCGGGACTCGCTTCCTAATTCAGTAATCAGGTATAATTCGTCTTTCGCACTGGTGAGCGCCACATAAAATAATCTTCGTTCTTCCTCCATCATCATATCAATCTTCACATCTTTAATCACCCGGAAAACAGCATCGTCGAGCCATATATCCGGAAATCCGCCTGAACCATCTGTCAAGCCCACAATGAACACGGCTTTCGCTTCCAATCCTTTTGAAGCATGGATGGTTTTTGCCGTTACTTTTAAGCCGGAGGCTCTAAGGGCGCCCTTATAAGGTTGAAACATTTTACTGCGCCGGTAAAGTACCAGGATATCTTCAGCGCCAAAGCCCTCCTTGTACAATGCTCTTACCTTCTCCAGCATATACCCTACTCCATCCTGCTGTATTTCTTTGGCTCTGTAAATTTGAATTTTACTGGGCGTTTGTTTGTGCGCGATGATGTTCTTATCCACCTGGAACCTGTTCTTTCTGATCACTTCCGTGCTGGCGCCAACAATGGTTTGCGTACTTCTGTAATTCACATCCAGCTTGATCACTCTAGATGGTTCAAAATGTTTCTCAAAGTTTACAATGTAATCCACTTCCGATCCCCGGAAACCATATATGCTTTGCCAGTCGTCTCCTACGCAGAAGAGTTGCGTATCCGGCGTCAACAGTAGTTCCAATAAACGGACTTGTAAATTATTTACGTCCTGAAACTCATCTACCAGAATGAATTTAAACTGATCATGATACTTTTTCCGGATTTCTTCATTTGATTTCAACAGGTGAATCGCCTGAATAATCAGGTCATCAAAATCGAGGTAAGACTTATTAACGCAGTAAGTGTTATACGCCTTGATTACCGGAACGGCCAGTTCGTAAAATACCCGAACCCGTTCGTGCTGGTGCGATAAAGCTTTATCCAGCAGGTCATCGGGAGCAATATCATTCCCTTTCACCATTGACTGAACCCGGCTGATCATGGTAAGAAACTCCCTGATCTTATCGCCATAACACCTGAATTCCTCCTCATAATTCAAAGATGCCGTCAAAGCTATTTTTTCAGAAACCCTACCCATGATAATCCTTTCCAGTGCAAGGTTAAAAAGCGTGGAGTCCTGCGCCATTGATTCAAAGGTCTTTGCGCAATACCTTCCGGCACGTTGAAATTGTTCCTCTTTGTCTTTTGTACTGTAACTTTTATCACTCACATGTTCTATATACAGATCGGCTTGCGGAACGTAGAAGTCTGGCCTGAAATCGAAATCTTTAAAGTTCACAACCGGTTCATATTCGTATTTCAGGTTATGCCGGAACAGCCAGTCTGCAATATCCCTTTCTGATTTGGACCGTACCTTTTCTCCTTTCAGCGTGGTATAAGTAACCTGATGGTTGTAGGAACGGGCCGTGATCTGCTTATCGATATAGGACTTATCCACGTAAAAATCAAGGATATATCTTTTTAACCGAAGGAGGTAGGCGGGATCATGACAAAGTTCGAGGAGCATCTTGTGCATGATATCTCCTGATTTTTCCGGCGCGATCGTTTTATGGTCATCTTCTTTCAATTCTTCCGCCTGCTCATCTATCAATAACCTGAAGCGGTTATCGAACGCTACGCCGCCACTGCTTTTCAGCAACTGGTAACATAAAGAGTGAAAGGTTTTTACGGTAAGTTGCCCTAACCATGCCTTAGCTTTAATACGGCTGCGCCTTTCCTGTTCTTTCTCCTCCTTTGTTATGGATTTATTATTGATAAAATCCTCATAGCCTCCCTCTTTATCCCCGGCGATAATCAGCCGGTCCACCATTTCATTGGTCGCGTTCTTGGTGAAAGTAATCGCCAGAATATTAGAAGGCTTAGCGCTTTTCTCACTCAGGAGATAGAGTATCTTTTGCGTTAAGGTTTTTGTTTTACCGGAACCGGCGCCGGCCAGTACGAGTAACCTTTTGTCATCAGCCAGCACCGCTTCGCGCTGCTTTTCATTTAAATTTTTTAACAACATCAGACAACTTCATTTGGATGAGGTGTATACTCTAATTTAATGAGTATTTACGTCATTCATGAAATTGTTTGTTATCAATTATTACAATTACCCTGCCATATGCGGTTATTCTATCACCTGAGCAAAGCAACCGTGCCTTTAATGACTTCCCCTGTCTTATTATTTTTCAACAGATATACATATATCCCTGCATCCAGGCCTTTACCATTAAAGGTGTTATTATATTGCCTGTTACGATATACCTCGCCGCCCCATCTGTTAAAGACTGAAAGACTCCAGGATTGACCATCCGCAATACCTTTCACCACAAAAAAGTCATTTATCCCATCTCCATTGGGAGAAAACGCATTCGGCACTTTCAACTGAACAACAGGCAGCACCCTTAAGCTATTAGTTGTTGTGCCGCAATCATTCGTGCGTGTTACCGTAAACAACCCAGTATCCCGAATAATATAGGAAGGAATTGTGGCACCATCCTGCCAACGCACTAATGAGCCATCACCCGGGAGGTCTATCATTATATCACTTCCCTGGTGTAGGTAAAGCGTATCCTTATCAAAGGCAGGAGCTGGCTTATACCTGTATTGTACGACAATGGTATCCAATTTTACGCAGGTCTCCTTTTCATGTTTAACTGTGTACGTTCCAGCGGCTCCGATTGTAAAAGCGGGGCCCGCAACATTTTCATTCCATACAAAGTTTCCTCCAAAACCATCAAGGTTGTAAGTTAGTGTAGCGCCTTCACACAAGGTGGTGTCTGCGCCCAAATCTATCTTATAGTTGCAGGGAAGAAGAAAACTTTGCACAAAATTGGGCAATGCGTCCAGTACCATTCTCCCTTTTGTATTCCCTCCCAAATATTCAAAATCGCACAAGTCACCCGGCTGATCCGGCGCTTTTATTACGCTCAGAAAATCACCTGGATCTGTATTAAAGACGTGCTTACGGCCGGCAATATAGATCATACCATCTGGTGCCAGCTGCATTTTAGACATGGCAATATTTCTGTGAATGATCTTTTTAGAGGCATTCACCTCCGCATCAGTAAACGACGAAAGATCGAATTGGTAGAGATAGCTTTCTTTTAATGGGTCACCAGCAGTATTGCAACACATGTACATCCCGGTACCATCCGTCACATACAGAAATTTTCCTGAAGGAGAAAACTCAAGTCCGCCAGGACCAAAAGTCGCCGATAAGAATCCATTGATGGTCACTACCCTTGAAAACCCGGGCCTTCCTCCATTTGATGTCACTTCTTGAAAATCAAAAACTTCCACCCTACGCCCGGACACATCAGCGAAAGCGAGCCTTGAGCCATCAGGAGAAAATTTCATTTGCCCGGCCATAAAAAGTGTTCCTCCTGTAAATCCCGTGACATTGGCGGTACCTTCTCCATTTTCGGTTACAGAAAAGATCAAATAGTTGTGGCTATCTGAGGCGTGCAATACGAGCCAGTAATCTTTTTGATTAGACGCGAGACGGGCGGTCAGGCTCTTCACGTAATTGTGAAAATACCGTACCCTGTTCTTTACAATTACCGCTCCGTTCCCATTGTTTGCCGACATATCAATTTCAGCGCAGAAAAGTCCATCAGTAGCTCCGCTGGTGCCGCTTTCACTGGTCGTAACCTCATCAATGGTGAAAAGAAAATAATTGTTTTCGGAACCTGGTTTGGGGATAATGATAGCCGACTGAGCGCCATTGGATGTATAACAACGGATATCCGTTCCATTTTCCATTACTTCATTGTTGGCTCCCCATATATTACTTCCATCTGTATAAAACAACAATTTCCCGTTTTTGTCGGAAATACAGGCGCTGACGTTCGAGTTATTGGTTTTACCGTAAGTTACGGACTGAACAGGTGTATAATTGAAATCCAAACCTGCACCCCCGCCAAATAACCAGTTGTTGGCTTCCTTTTGCGCGAGAAGCGGTGATGTTACGATACAAAGCAAGAGAAAGATAAGGCTGCGCTTAAAAAACATGAACCCAAGATATATAAATTTTGCAAAGCAAATAAACTAAACAAATTATTATAATCTCCTTACTATGTGCAGATACATTCATGCCGGCTGATTCTTTGTTATTAAGTAATCTTAGATAAATAAATATGAATCAGTCATGCTCCTACTTCCGCAGGATCAATCGCGAACACTACCATTGAAATTTTCGAAGTGCTCTACAAAAGGAACCTTAATCTTTTTTGTACTTCCTGTATTTAGCAACCGTTGAAGACTAAAAATATCTTCTTTCAACCACTTCCTCATCCCCTCACTTGTATATACCGCACAAAAAGTCTGGAAAAAATTTCCATCATAAAAAGCATAAAACTCACCTGAGGCTTTTTCATATTCTTTTATAAGTAACCGCAATGTACTTTCCTTCACCTCCGGCATATCGCAAGCCAGCAACAAAATATCCTTATCAGGAAATGCATCATGCACACTTGCCAGGCCTTGCAAGGGGCCTTCATACTTCGTATGATCCAGGATTATTTTTGAAGGAGAAATATATTTTGAATACGCTTCTTCCTGCTCCTTTCTCATTGCATATACCGTTTCCAACCCCAGCGCTTCCGAAAGCCCTCCAACAACTTTAGCCTGAATGGTGCTCCTGACGGGTATCAGTCCCTTATCACGTCCCATACGCGTACTGAAACCACCACATAATACAGCCGCTAGTAATTCGGGTTTCATATCAGTTTTTTTTATCGCTATGCCCCAGGTCTTTTCCCGGTGCCACTACATCGCGCACCAGTTGTTTCAGTTCCTTGATCTCCAGGAATCCGCCCTGTTCTTTCCGGTCGAAAACTACCGAGTCGTTCACGAATATAGTATACCGCCCGTTGGTAGCCGAGGGACGTAACGTTACTTCACTTATCGCTCCATCGAATGTAGTCAGGAACTCCTGTGACATATACGCAGCGCGCAGCAACCAATGGCACTTCGGACAATATTCAATGGTAATCTTAGGCAACATGCGTAACGTTTTTAAGATGGTTCAAACTCATAAATATGTTTCCCGGGATCACCGGTCTCCGTAAAACAATTACAGTTTCCTCCCCATAACCCGGTACCATCGGAAAAATGCTCGTATTTCCAGATGGGCACTTCGTGCTTGATCCTGTCAATGATGTACCTGTTCGCCTCATAAGCCTCCCTTCGATGCGGACACGAAGTTACCACCACCACAGCGCACTCCATTACGCCTACCTTACCTGTACGGTGCTGGGCCAATGCCATGGTGAGTTTCCATTTCAACGTGGCTTTATCCAGTATTTCCGCGATCATTTTTTCCGCAAGCGCCGCATGCGCTTCAAACGCTAATGCCACCACTTCTTTTCCATGCGCCGAATTTCTCGTTTCACCGCTGAACAACACTACCGCACCGGCATGGGGGTGATGCGCCGCGTTAAAGAACGCGGTTACATCTATCGGTTCAGGTGAAATATGCTGGTACTGCATAACATTCATTTTTTATCCGCCACTGCTTGGAGGCAATACCGCCACAATATCATTTTTATCGAACACATACTCCTGCCCCACCAAATTTGCTCCTACCGCAAACCGGCAACTTTCCAGAATACCTGCTGAAGCAGGATTCATCGCGGCCAGGTGTTTTTTCAGTGCGGCAACACCAGGAATATCCGTCTCCACCCTGAACGTGGCGGGAAAATATTCCTTCAGTACCGCAAACACTTCAATTTCCATTGTCCTGTTTTATCCGCCAATAGACAGCATACTCAACGCGCTTCCCGTAAACCGAAGCGCTTGTTTCTGCCCCAGCGCTTTGATCAATTCTGTTTCCAGTTCGTTTTCATTCAACCCCACAATAGAAAACCCTTCATTGCTGCTCAGACAACCAAATATCTTTCCATCACTGCTTAGCCGGAGCCGGTTGCAATCTGAACAAAAAGGCGCAGACTCATTGGCGATGATGCCGAATTCCTGCCCCTCAGCCGTTTTCCAATAAGTTGCCGTGGCACTTTCTTTCCTGGGAAGCGCCATCAGAGGTCCGGTGGTGGAAATCCGTTCCAGTATTTCATAGGAACTGAAGAAGCGGTCGGCACCTTCCCTGAAAAGGTGTCCCATTTTCATCAATTCCAGGAACCTGAGCACGATTCCTGTCTCACGTGCATATTCCATTAAAGGAAGTATTTCGCTGTCGTTGATGCCTTTCATAATCACCGCGTTCAGCTTCAAAGGAATTCCGGCATCAAGCGCCGCATCAATACCTTCCAGCACACGACTGCACTGATCGCGGCCACTCATTTTCCGGAACACTTCCTCATCCAGCGCATCCAGCGATACGTTCAACTCATCCAAACCCGCCACGGCCAGTCTCCCAGCAAGTTGAGGTAAAAGAAATCCGTTCGTGGTCATCTTCACAGCGGGTACTCCCGCGCATTTCAATTCATAGACCAACTGTTCAATGCCTTCAAACAACAAAGGTTCACCGCCCGTCAACCTTACCGTACCAAAGTTGAGCTTTTTATGCAAGGCTAAAATCAGTTCTTTCACCGGAGCGGCACCGTTTTTACCCTGACTGCAACTTCGTTTATTCACGGGCTGCCCGTCTTCTTCCACACAATACACACAGGCAAAGTTGCACCGGTCGAGCAAACTTACCCGAAGTGTGGAAAAACTTCTGCCATATTGGTCCGTTATCTTCATCAGGCGAGGAATATTAATTTATAACACGCAAGCGCCAACACGAACGCAAGCAACCTTCTCACGAATTTCGTGGAAAATTTCCGGCTGCCCAACCAGCCTCCGATTAGTCCACCAGTTACGGCACCCAACATCCACCACCAGCCATGCACGGGCATTTCGTATTCGCTCCATTGTACAGCGCCCAGCCCCGCAACTGAATTACATACGATAAATGCCGCCGATACCGCAGCCGCCTCCTTCATTCCCGCCCATCCCAACAACAACAATACCGGCGTAAGAAATATTCCTCCGCCAATATTCAAAAATCCAGCGGCAAACCCGATGACTGCGCCTACCAGCAATGCGAGCGGAAAACTGAATGGCCGTTCCCGCTCCTGTTTCACCCGCACAATTTCCGCCAGCCGCAACACCGGATAGATCAACGCTATCCCCAGCGTCATCTTGTACAAGCGCGGCGGCACATTCACCATAGATCCCAGGAACGCGAATGGCACCGATGTGATGAGAAACGGCCAAAGCATTTTCCAGGAAAAATAACCGTTCGAGCGGTATTGCAGAAACGAAGACCCCGCAACCATGATGTTCATCAGCAAAACCAAAGGCTTGTACACCGGCATCGCAATACCACACAACGCGAACACCGCAATATAACCACTTGCACCCCCATGCCCAACGGCAGCGTATAAAAACGCTACGGTTCCCAGGAAAAAAACAATCAGCAACTCCGTGTTCATACGGTAAGTTCGCGCTCAAAATCCATTTCCACAAATTCGGTTTTCGATGTATCACAGGTTGGACAGCAATAATCTTCAGGAAGCGACGCGAACAACACACCCGGTGCTATACCCTGTTGTTCATCCCCATACACCTGATCGTATATGGTTTTGCAGTAAGGGCATTGGTGTACCATCTTAGATGACAATTCCGGGGTCTGCTCATTGGAAGCACCTTCGCGGTAAACATTGTGGTTGATCACATCTTCCCCATGCTGTAATTCATAATAATATTTACACAACGCTGAAAGATAGGTTCCCATCTCCTCCTTCCCCACCCTACTCCTGAACAACACCAGTTCACGGGTGTTGGGATTAAAATCTTTCGTGTAAAGAATATCAAATTTATCTGTTGCGCTCTTTGCCTTACCGGTCATTTCCTGTCGACGGATCACCACGGAACCCGTAAGTCCCGATTTAGGCTTGGTTTTAATGGCGAAGCACAATCCATAGGTCCGGAGATCTTCCTTATCAAAATGGTGCACCATCATTCTTTTGAGGATCAAACCTTCTTCGCTCCCATCTTCCACCATCCAGTTCAATTCGTTCGAGGCATGGCGCACGTTGATGCGGTGTTTTCCCAATACATAATCCCAACGGCGCCGGTCGGCAGGATTAATATTTTTAATGATGAGTGATTTCCAGGGTGTGATGCAGCACTGGGCCGAAAGCCCGGCCAGATCTTCCAGGAACCCAAGTGGAAACGTTTCGTTCCTTCTGTAAATACCCAGCCAGGTTTGCTGCCCGTACATATTAAACCCCTCATAATAAGGCAACCTGAAATCGGGCAACTGCAGCTCTTCACTGGCGAGTTGCGTAATAAATCTTTTGTGCTCCGACAACAAAGCCATAAGCATTTCCCCCTTCTGCTGCGCATCTTCCAGGAATGCGACTTCCGCTGTGGCGATCAGTTTTTCCAGAGCCTCACAAAGCAAAGGGATATCATAAGAATAGATCAGCACCGGCCACTGGTACAGCTGATTCGATTTGGGGAACCGCACCCGCAGGTACCAGTAATTGGGCAACGCCGACGTGATAAAATTGAGATGCCCCGTGAAAAAAGGAACAAAGCACTGATCCTTGTCCACCAGGTTTATTTTTAATTTCGGCCGGAAAGAGAATGCGTCCATAATATCTCGGTAGTCTCCTTCCCGCAGCCAGGCCGACTGATGGAACACATTTTCAGCAGCAAAGGAACTCACGATATTGGGATAGATTTCTTCATTTACTTCCGTGAACAGTTCTTGGCTTTGCAGTTGTTCGCAACATGCTTCCGTTTTGCCCACCGGCACTTTAAAAAATATTTGCTGGCGGGTACCGAAACGAAGCGCATCAGCACCCGCTTTGCGGGCAATGCGTATGATGTTCAGCAGGTCGCCAGCCGGTACCAGGCCACCGCGTTTATTAATTTTGATGGTATTGAACTTACGGGCCATTACACAAGTTTTAAGGTTTCCGGCAACGCCGTATTTTCCAGCATCTTGTCCAGTATCCGTTGTACCTGCGGCCTGCACGATCCGCAACCTGTGGCGGCCCCCGTGGTTTTACAGAGCGCAGGCATATCGGTACAGCCTTCGTTTATTTTCTGCTGAAGGTTGCCTTCTCCCACCTGGTGGCAACTACACACCAGTTTCCCCAGTACCGGCTCCGCCTTTTTACCACTACGCAACAACTGCATCCTCTTTTCACTCAGTTCTATCTTTCCGGCGATGAGTTCCTTGAATTCGAGCAGCTCCGTTTTATCCCCGATCAATATCGCGCCTACCAGTTTATCCTGGTGCACGATACATTTTTTGTAGTAGCGCCTGGTTCTGTCTATGAAAACGATCTCTTCATAAGCGGGATCATCCGGCGTTTCCGTGATGCCCATACTACACAGGTCGAAGCCTTGTATTTTGATGATGTTCATCGGTAAACTCCCTTCATACCTTGCCGAAACATCTCCATACAACCAGTTGGCGACAATGGCGGCCTGCTCTTCAGCGGCGGCGGTGATGCCATACATATTGCCTTTGAATTCAGCCACCTCGCCAATGGCGAAGATGTCCGGATCGCTGGTCTGTAACCTTTCGTTCACCACTACGCCTCTTCTGCAGTCCAGTCCGGCTTCACGGGCCAATTCGATATTGGGGGTGGTGCCGATAGCAAAAACCAAAGCATCGCAATCAAGTTGTTTTCCGCTCTTCAATCTTATGCCCGTGAGTTGTTCCTGTCCGAAGCAGGACTGCAACTCATCATTGAAATATACTTCACACCCATGCTCCACGATCACTTCTCCCAACAACGCGCTTCCCAACTCATCGAGTTGACGGTTCAGGAAACGGGATATCCGTTGTATCACCGAAACACGCAGGTTTATTTCACGGAGTGAGATCGCGAGTTCCAACCCAAGCAACCCGCCGCCGGCGATCACGACATGCGCGTTGGGAGGAAGGTGTTTTTTGAAATTATCGGCGTCGGCCCTGCTACGCATGGTGAAAATTCCGGGCAGCCTGGGAATCCTTGGCGGAATGGTGGCCCTGCTTCCGGTCGCGAAAATCAGTTGGTCCCAATGCGTTTTTTCACCCCTGCTGTCCAGTACATATTTTTCAGTTCTGTTGATTTCGGTTACCGTAACACCCTTTAACAAACGAATATCGGCCGCGGCTTCTTCGGCATCATTCATTTTAATCAGTTCCTCCCACTGTTGTGCGCCACTGATGTAATCGGGTAACATTACACGGTTATAAAAGGGGAAATCTTCTTTACTGAATACGATGATCTCATCTTCTTTATTTAATTCGCGGTATGCGCGTACAAACCCACAGGCTCCGGCGCCGGCACCCACCACCACGATCGTTTGCCGCGGCTTCCTGTATGGGGTCACTTCCACCGCGCAGAACTTGAAATCGGGTTCCTTTGAAATGGGATCTAGTTTCGGGCTGGTGATGTTGTTCGTCCGATGCAGGTCGCTGCCCAGTATTTTCCCCCAGTGCATGGGCAGAAAAACAACACCGGGTTTGATGGTATCGCTGAGTTGCAATTTTACGCGCACTTCTCCTCTTGCGGAGCGTACGGTCACCAGTTCGTTGTCGGAAAGCTTCAGTTTACGGGCATCAATGGGGTGCATCTCCAGGAACGCATGCCGGATATGCTGCTTCAATTTGTTCACCTTTCCCGTTTTAGACATCGTATGCCAATGGTCGCGCACGCGCCCCGTAGTCAGGATCAAAGGGAAATCCGGTGATATATTTTCGCTGGTGAAATCATCTGAAACGGGATGTAACACTGCTTTGCCGGTAGGCGTGTAAAACTTATGATCGGTGAAAAGACGGTTTCCTTCCTTGGGTTTTTCTCCCGCTTTCAATGGCCATGTTACGGAGCGGTGTTCCTGTAATAAACGGTAATCGATCCCCGTCATATTCACATTCGTGCCTTCGGTAAGCTGTGTATGTTCTTTAAATATGGCGCCATTGTCTTCGAAATCGAATCCCGGGTAGCCCATTTTTTGCGCGAACCGGCAAATGATCTCCGTATCCGGCATGGCTTCGCCGGGGGCGTCCACAATTTTTGGAAGATAAGTGATCCTTCTTTCGCTGTTGGTCATGGTACCTTCTTTTTCGGCCCACCCTGCCGCAGGCAGGATCACATCTGCAAAGGCGAGCGTTTCGGGTTTATTGCTGATCTCCTGCACCACCACGAACCTCGCTTTCTTCAATGCCGCTTCCGCTTTCCTGACATCGGGCAGACTCACCAACGGATTGGTGCAGATGATCCAGATCGCTTTCAACTTACCTGATTCCAATGCGTCGAACATTTCAGTGGCTGTTAAACCAGGTTTGGCTTGAATTTCCTTTCCGCCCCAAAACGCCTGTACTTGGGCGCGGTGCTTCGGGTCGGCGAGGTTACGGTGGGCAGGTAACATATTGGCCAGTCCGCCCACTTCGCGGCCGCCCATGGCGTTGGGTTGACCTGTAAGCGAAAAGGGGCCCGCACCGGGTTTACCGATCTGCCCCGTGACCAAATGAAGGTTGATCAGACTAAGGTTCTTGTTCACGCCTACGGAACTCTGGTTCAACCCCATCGTCCACATGGAGATGAAAGCTTTCGATCTGCCGATGTATTCGGCCGCGAGCCGGAGTTCATCCACTTCCAATCCGCATATTGCCGCGGACTCTTCCGTTGTTTTCTCAAAAACTTTTGCGCGGTAAGCGTCAAATCCTTCCGCATGAAGCGCCAGGAAAGCGGGGTCAATATCTCCGTTTTCGATCAGCAATCTTCCGATCGCGTGGTTCAGCACAATATCTGTTCCAGGATTGAGCTGAAGGTGCAGGTCCGCCAATGCCGCGGTATCTGTTTTGCGTGGATCGGCCACAATCATTTTTACGTGTGGATGAGCCATTTTATGCGCCTCCACTCTTCTCCACAAGATCGGGTGGCACCAGGCCGGGTTCGCGCCCGTAACATAAAAGCAATCGGCCAGTTCAATATCGTCGTAACAAACGGGAACGGCATCTTCTCCCAATGATAATTTATAAGCCGCCACCGCGGAACTCATGCATAAACGGGAGTTCGTATCAATATTATTCGTACCGATAAATCCCTTCACCAGTTTGTTGACCACATAATATTCCTCTGTAAGGCACTGACCTGAAACATAGAACCCAACAGAATCAGGACCATATTTCTCAACAAAAGTGCGGAATACAGCGGCCGTTCTTTCCAAAGCCGCGTCCCAGCTTACCTTTTGCAAGGGCATACTTTTATTATAGCGCATCTGCGGGAACAGCAACCTGTCGCTCCGGTCGTTCACCGTGTAATGCAGGTTCATTCCCTTGCTGCACAATTTACCCCTGTTCACGGGATGGGCCTCATCGCCTTCCAACAACAGTTGGCCATGATTGTCCAGCCGGAGTTTGACGCCGCAGCCCACCCCGCAGTAACAGCAGGTTGACTTAAACACGTTATGTGGTTGTTGCTTCATTAATTAAATACAGGTTCCAGTTCCTTTTTGGGTTCAACGGCCTTTTCAGATGTTTTCGTAAACCGGGTAAACAATACCACCACCGCCACGGCAATCACGATCAATCCAATGTATCCGAATGCTTCCACGTAAGTAATGCTTTCACTTTTGAAGAGAAAACCGAACAGCATACCGCCCACATTTCCGCCTGCGCCTACCACACCCGCCACCATACCGGCATTTTTCTCATTGATGAACGGCGTGATCGCATAAGTGGCACCGTTGGCCATTTTGAGGAAGAGCGCGAAGAAGATCATGGAGAAGATTGCCATGCCGAAGGAACCGGATTGCGCGAACAATACCAGTCCCAGTCCTTCCAGCAGCAATACGCCGGCGAGCAGCAATCCCTTTCCCTTCATACCATAATTCCTGCCGACCCTGTCGGCGAAAACACCACCCAACGCGCGGGCAAAAAGATTCATGAAGCCGAACACTCCGGCCCAGAATCCTGCGGAAGATTGCTCCAGTTTAAATTCCTGCACAAAATGCAAAGCGGCCACATTATCGAACGTGATCTCCATACCGAAGCATACGGCATAGGCCAGCGCCAGGCTCCAGATGCGCCAGTCTTTGAGGATGGAATAATCTGTTTTCTTCTTTTCAGCCTTTACCCTTTCAATGTCCTCATAGTTGCCAGCAGGTGTATCTTTTGTGAAACGGTAATAGAGAAAGGCCATCACCAGCATCAGCGATCCAGGGAGGATCATCGCGTAGCGCCATGCTTCTTTGTTGGTATACCCAAAGCCCACGATCAGCGCGAACACCAGTGGCATCACCATATTCGTTATGCCTCCGCCCAGGTTTCCCCATCCGCCGGCAACGGCATTCGCGGTACCTTTGATCTGCGGCGCGAACATCATGGAAGTATGGAATTGCGTGATCACGAATGAGGCGCCAATCACACCGATAGCGAGCCTGAAAAGCAGAAAAGAAGTATAATCCTGTGCCAGCCCCACACAAAAAACGGGGATGGAACCGATCAGCAGCAACGCGGTATATGTTTTCCTCGGCCCCCAGGTATCGCACAACCTGCCAATGAGTAAACGCGCGATGATGGTGGCTGAAACCGAAGCGATCACCACGTTTCCGATCTGGGATTTCGTAAGTTGAAGGTCCTCTTTAATAGTGGGCATCAAAGGGGCGAGTCCGAACCAGCCGAAGAAGCAAACGAAGAAGGTCATCCACGTAATGTGGAACGTGCGCATCTGCACGCCCTTGAAGGAGAATACATTGAGGGAAGAAAGTGGTTGTTGGTTGTTGGTCATGTCTGAATGATTTGGAGATGGTTGGAAGATGAATTATTTGCGGAGGAAATCGGGACGGATGTTTACCATGAGCCAGGCCCAGGAACCCGCAAGGCGTGCTGTTCCGGGACTGATATTTTTCGCGTAATCCATACTTCGGGTGGCGCCCATGAAAGAAACGCCGCCTTCCAGTGTTACGAGGTTATTGAGCTGATAAGAGGAAGAAAGATCGACTTCGCTTCCCAGGTACCGCTCCACTTTGGAAGCATTCTTATCCTTTTGGTCGTTGGCCAGGAAAAAAGCATGGTAGTCGGCGGAAGCGGAAAATCTTTTACCGCGCGCAGCGTAACGAATGCTGGCTTGTGGATTGGCAAGTCCTCCGGTGGGTGAACCGGTTCCTACATAAAAGTAATCCATGTACCCCCAGAATTTATGCGGTGTTCCATACAGCGGATCGAAGCGATGGCTCTTTCCGTCGGAAGAAAAAGCATCGTTACCGGAGAGGATATCATATCCGATAGCATACGTGAATGGTGCGCGTTGCAAAGTAAGCGAGGCATAAGCCATATAAGTGGAGAGCGCGGTTCCTTCGAGGTCCTTCCCGGTTTGAAAGTATGCGCCCGCTTTGTATTGAAAGGTATTTTTCTGGTCGAAGGCTCCTGAAAGTTGCGCGCCGAAGGTGAGCCTGGAGTGAACACCTTTTGAACGGAATTTCCGACCGTAGATATAACCGGTATCGGCACCCGAAATATTTTGTACGGAATCCAGTTGGTGTACGCCAAAATGATCTGCCAGCAACAACCCTGAGATCGTGGTCGTCGACTTCTTCCACGAAGTATACAGGAACTGCATAGCTTTATATTGTTGTGTTTGCCCGTTTGTACCCGGCGGGTTGGAGAAGGCAGGTGTTCCTGATCTGGAACTGATGCCTGCCGCATTTACAAGCGGAATAAACCCTGCCGGTGTTGCCGCCAGTTGGCCCTTGCTGTCACGAACGGTGGGCAGCACATTAGCAGGCGTGTAATAAGTACCGTTGTAACCGAATGCATCTGTTTGTTGTGAGAAGGCGAACCCCGCATCGGCGCTGAATTTCTTTTCCCTCATCTTAAACACCAGGGCATCATGCCTTCTTCCCTGCTGTAACCAATCGAGGTTACCGAGCAGCCGCGCATCATCGTACATCAGTTCCTGTCTGCCGATTCTCAAGCCGAGGTAATCCACAAAAGAACTTTTAAAACCAGTATCAGCGCGGTTTTGCAGTGCAACCTCCGCCCAGGCTTCGTGCACACCGAGTTTAGCGCCATCGGCGTTTGAAATGGATGAAGCGTCCTGTCCCCATACCCTTACATCCTGCACCGTTGTTTTAAATTGAACCCGCGGCATATTGTACCCGAAGCTGAGGCGGGTACGTTGTGAAGTAAAAAATGAAGGATCGGCATTGTAGGCGCGCAGGGTTCCCACGCCGTTCCGCCACTCGGTGCGGGTACGGAGCTGCCCGGTAAACTGGAACTGCGCTTTTACGGAGAGAACACCTGAACAGAATGCCATGATGAGAAAAATTTTAGTTGGTTTGGTGCGCATAAGCTGAAGTTTTGGGTGTGATTTTCTCTTGATGGGGCAATCGTGGGGGTGTTTTCGGGGAAGGGAAGTTTTTTTCACGCAACTGCTTCGTTTCTCGCAACTGCTTTGTGCTGTGCACTTCGCAGCGCAAAGGAACAAGGACGCAAGGAGCGGTTGGTGGGCTAGCGGGGAATTTCTCGCAACGGCGCTACGACGCTACGGGCTGTTTAATTGGGAGTGGCTATTTTTTTGCCAGAACTTATGCGCTGTTTACTCATTTCTGGTTTATTTCTAAATCTTCTCAAGTTTTGTTCAAAGAAATGAATCAGCCTTGCTGGTAAATCCACAGAAATGAAAGAAACCTCTAACGTTGCGCCGCCGCGTCGTTGCGAGAAATAAAAATAATCGCGCGAAACCTCAACTCCCCTCTCCGGGCACTCCTATAAAAACCTTCCCATCCTCCACTTTCACCGGAAACACTTTAATGTGTTCGCAATCACCCTCAAAGCATTCCCCCGTTTTCAGCGAGAAAGTTCTTTTGTGAAAAGGACACGCCACTTTAGGCTCACCGCCCGAAGAACCGATCATACCGCGGCTCAGCGCCATTTCCTGGCGATGCGGACAAAGGTTTTGTGTGGCGAACCATTCTCCCCTACGGGTGAAATTGAACAGCGCCACCTGCTGGCCGTGTAACTTCACACATACCCCGCCGTTATCGGGAACATCGTGTGTGGAACAGGCGTACAACCAAGTGATAATTTCTTCCTGGATCATAATAAAGCGTTTGAGTTGAAAGAAAAATGGGTGGTGGTTCCGGAGCGGAGCAAGCCCCGGCCGCCCGTATGCGAAAGCTTCAATCGTAGTTTTTTGTTTCCCGCATTTTTTGTTTCACGGCTGCTTCGTGCCTCGCAGGCGCTACGACGCAACGTTGCGATGAAGGTTGGTAGAGCGGTTGAGCTATTAGCACTAATTCAATGTGAATACGAACATCTGCTTATAAACAAATCCGGTGTGAATTAATCGCCCTCACGTTGCGCCGTTGCGCCGTTGCGAGAAATCTAATTCCCCACGCGCCCCCACTCTCTTCATTTCCCGCATCGGCTCAAACTGCACCGTGGGATCTTTCTCTTCCGGTGCGTTCACGAAATGCACGAACCGCTTTCTGATCTCCGGATTTTCAACCGCTTCTTTCCATTCACATTTGTAGTTGTTTACCAACTGTTGCATCTCCGCTTCCAGTTGGTCGTTAATACCCAGACTATCGTTCAGCACCACGTTCTTCAGGTAATCAATTCCGCCCTCCATTTTGTTGAGCCAGGTGGCGGTTCTTGTAAGCGGATCAGCGGTTTTGATGTAGAACATGAGAAACCGGTCGATGTAACGGATACAGGTATCCGAATCAATATCAGAAGCGAGTAAGAGGGCGTGCTGTGGCTTTGAGCCACCATTTCCGCAAACGTAGAGGTTCCAGCCTTTTTCGGTGGCGATGATGCCGAAGTCCTTACTCTGTGCTTCCGCGCATTCGCGGATACAGCCTGAAACAGCGGATTTTATTTTATGCGGCGCGCGCAAACCGCGGTACCGCTCTTCCACACGGATGGCGAAGCTCACACTGTCGTGCAGCCCGAAGCGGCACCAGGTGGAGCCCACGCAGCTTTTTACGGTACGCAATGCTTTTCCGTAGGCGTGTCCGCTTTCGAAGCCCGCAGCGATCAAGGCTTCCCAGATATAGGGTAGATCAACGAGGTGCGCCCCGAACAGGTCGATGCGCTGACCGCCGGTGATTTTGGTATAGAGGTTGTATTTTTTCGCGACCTCACCGATCACAATAAGTTTATCCGGTGTGATCTCGCCTCCGGGAATACGTGGTACCACGGAATAGGTGCCACCTTTCTGAATGTTGGCCAGGAACCGGTCGTTGCTGTCCTGGGCGGTATCGTTTCCTTTCGCAAGGATCATTTCGTTCCACAAGCTGGCCAGGATACTTGAGACTAGCGGCTTACAGGTTTCACAACCATCGCCCTGGCCAATTCCGGAAAGCACCTCATCGTAAGAAGTATATTTCCTGATCTTCACCAGGTCGTAGAGTTCCTGCCTGCTGTGGGGAAAATGCTCACAGATGACCGTGCGCACATATTTGCCCTGCGCTTTCAGCGTTGCGTTGATGATATCCTTCACCATGGGCACACAACCGCCGCAACCTGTTCCTGCCTTACAGCATTTTTTAATGGCATCAAGTGTTTCATTGCCGTTTTCCACAGCGGAAACCAAATTGGCTTTAGTGATCCCTTCACAACTACAGATCAACGCATCATCGGGGAGCGCCATTACGCCGGCCCCCGCATCTGTTTTTCCGCCACGGGCACCCAACAGCAGGTCTTCCGGATTTTCCGGCAGCGGCATTTTATTTTTACAGGTCTGAAGCAGTTGGTTGTACGCCTCCGCGTCTCCAACCAATACACCACCCAAAAGTAATTTGCCGTCCGAAGATATATTGATGCGTTTGTAAACGCCTTTGGCGGAATCTTCATATACGATGGAGCGGGCCGATTCGCCTGCGGCGAAAGGATCGCCGAAACTGGCCACATCCACACCGATAAGTTTGAGTTTTGTACTCATATCAAAACCCGTGAAATACTTCTCTCCACCCGTAAGCTTTGTAGCGACAACATCGGCCATTTCATACCCAGGGGCCACTAATCCATAGATCATTCCCTGGTAGAGGGCGCATTCGCCAATGGCGAACACGTTGGGATCGCTGGTTTCCATGCTTTCATTTACCACGATGCCGCCACGCTGCCCGACTTCAATACCCGATAACCTGGCGAGTTCATCACGTGGACGGATACCTGCTGATATCACCAGCATATCCGCTTCCAGAATGGTGTCGTCTGAAAACTGAAGTCCGGAAACTGTTTCCTCCCCGATAATGGATGAAGTGGCCGTACTGGTGTGGATGGTAAGACCTAGCGATTCCAGTTTCGACTGCAACAGGCGGGAGCCGGCATCGTCGATCTGGCGGGGCATGAGGCGGGGCGCAAACTCAATCACATGTGTATCGGTGATACCCAGGTCAAGCATGGCCTTCGCGGCTTCAAGCCCGAGGAGTCCGCCCCCCATCACTACACCCTTGCGTGCATGTTTCGCGTGAGCCTGCATGAGCTCAAGGTCTTCTATAGTGCGGTAAATAAATACGCCTTGCTTTTCCACCCCGGGGATGGGCGGAACGAAGGCAGCTGAACCGGTTGCGAGAATGAGGTAATCATAAGGAATTTCCACTCCATGATAGGAATGAACCGTTTTCGCCGTGCGGTCGATCCTTTGAACAGGATCGCCCAGGTAAAGCCTGATGCCATGCTCCTCGTACCAACTCAAAGGAGCCATGGTTAATTCTTCCGCCGATGTTCCGGAGAACCAGGCGCTGAGATGGACCCTGTCGTATGCAGGACGGGCTTCTTCCCCGAAAACTACCAGCTCTATGGAAGCACCGCCTTTTTTGGCCAGCAGCTTCTCACAAAACTTGTAACCCACCATCCCGTTTCCAATAACTACTACTCTCATAACCGCGTTTTTTATTTGTTAGAGAATAATAGCAAGCAATCGTATAGAGAAAATTTTCATATCATCAGAATCAGTAAATGAAGTGCTAGTTCATTTGTATTTTTCTGATTTATATCATAAATTTAAAAAAGTTAATTCGATATTTGAATGAATTTTTATGATTTTTAATATATATTTATAAATATAATATGAAGAAAAATGAATAAACCATTTTTAAGCCTGGTAGGTGCAGGGCCTGGTGATCCGGAGTTAATCACCTTAAAAGCAATGCGTTGCATAGCAACCGCAGATGTTATTTTGTACGATGCACTCGCGAGTATTCAATTGCTCAATTATGCGAAGCCTGAAGCCAGGATAACATATGTAGGAAAACGTTATGGGTGCCATGCGCTCTCCCAACAAGAGATCAATCAACTGATGATTGAAGAAGCGAAAGGCTATGGTCATGTGGTAAGGTTAAAAGGTGGGGATCCCTTTGTGTTTGGACGGGCACAGGAGGAAATAGAAGCAGCGATGGAGGCCGGAATTCCTACTGAAGTGATTCCCGGCATTACCAGCGCTATCGCTGTACCTGCCGCACAAATGATCCCCCTCACCTGCCGGGGCATCAGTGAAAGTTTTTGGGTAACCACGGGCACTACGCGTTCAGGTGATGTTTCAAGCGATATCAGGCTCGCCGCGCAATCCACCGCCACTGTGGTGATCCTGATGGCCATGAGCAAACTCGAAGCCATCATGGATATTTTTACTACAGCCGGAAAAGCGGAAACACCGGTAGCCATTATTCAGGACGGCACTACCGAAAGAGAAAGAATGGTGATCGGCAAAGTAAAAGACATCAGTTTCAGGGCGCAACACGCCGGGCTTGGCAATCCTGCCATTATCGTGGTGGGAGAAGTGGTGAACCTCCATAAGCAGCAACTTCAGGTTTCACTCGCTGCATCCGGACTTTTTTATGAAAGCAAGTAAGGTTAATATTGTGGAAACTTCCCCCAGGAATGAAGGAACTCAAGAAGAAATGTGACCACAATACTTGTCTGCTTTGCCGCTCCGTCCAACCCGAATGGCTGCCCGCCATAGATGCGCACCGGAAAGTCTTCCAGCTGAAAAAAGGTGAAACCCTGTTCCACGAAGGAGAAGAAATGAAGGGCATGTATTTCATTCACCACGGACTCGTGAAAGTCCACAAACACTGGGACGAGGATAAAGAACTCATCCTCCGTATCGCGCACGATGGCGACATTGTGGGTCACCGCGGATTAGGCATGGACACGATCTATCCCGTTACAGGTACAGCACTAGAGACCACGGAAGTATGTTATGTTGACAATAATTTCTTCAACGCCACGCTAAAAATGAACCCGGATTTCCTGTATAAACTGATGCTGTTTTTCGCCGCGGAACTCAAAGAATCTGAAAAAAGAATGCGCAACCTTGCGCACATGCCGGTAAAAGGCAGGATCGGACAGGCGCTGGTACGGATGGAAGAAAAATTCGGTAAGGATGAAGATGGTTTTATTGCCGTAACACTCAGTCGGCAGGATTTCGCATCTTATATCGGCGCCACTTACGAAACCACTTTCCGTTTGATGAATGAAATGGAAGGTGAAGGATTGATAAAGATAGATGGCAAGAAACTGGGGATACTTCAACCTTCCAATCTAGCGTAAAGGCAATACTTTGATCCGCTCCTGCACTATCGTATTCCGGGATGCGGGTTGCCAGGCCAGCACATCAGCATCCTTAGCAGCCAACACATCTCCCGAGCCACGGTAAGGCAAGGGCTCCACATCAAAGCCCCCATCCATAAAACGGGCCGGGAAAAATTCATCCAGCGCCGAACGTTTGTGCCGTGTTCCGTTAAACATCGTTTCACGAAAAGCCTTCAATCCCATTCCATGGCACAGGTCTATATAGGTTTCCACGAACAACTTATAAGTTACAAGGCAGGAAAACGGATTTCCGGGCAGTGAAAAAACCATCGTTCCTTCAGCAGTTCTTCCGCACCATATCGGCTTTCCGGGCTTTATGGCCACCTTATGAAAAAGTTCGCGTACGCCAAGCTTCTTCCATAATCCGGGAACAAAATCCGCGTCTCCGGCGGATACCCCACCGCAGGTAATCACGATATCGGCTGAAAGACTTTCCCGCAGCACAGGCTCCATCACCACCGGAGCATCGGGCAGGTGAAACACCATTTCCGGTATCCATCCTTTTTCCTTCAACAACCCCTTCAACAGAGCGGCATTACTGTTCCTGATCTGGACTGGGGAAGGAGCCTGTTCAGGCGAAACCACCTCATCGCCGGTAGTGATCAATACTATGGAAGGAAGCGCATATACTTCAACGGTACTCTTTCCAACTGTCGCCAGTACGCTCGCTACCGAAGCGGAACACATCAACGGACACCTCAATACCGGTTCACCAAGCTTAACATCTTCGCCCCGCAGGGCTATATTCAGAAAAGGTTTGAACGAATTAATTGCAGTGGTCATAACAGCTTCATTCTCCACTGTATCTTCCACTCTTATCACCACATCAAATCCTTCCGGAACGGCTGCTCCGGTCATGATCCTGTAACAAGTACCCGGGCCGGCCGGTTCTTTTGGTACCGTTCCCGCATAAATTGTATCAACAATGGTGAATGTACGAATACCATCAGCCAGCTCTCCGGAACGCAGCGCGAACCCATCCATGGCCGCCCGGTTGAATGGCGGGTAGTCGCGATCAGCATAAACATCCGACGCAAGCATACGGCCAACTGCCTTGTCAAGCGGAATATGCTCAGTGCGCAAAAGCGCCGCCTCGGACGAGATTATGTTTTGTGCTTCTTGAAATGAAAGCATGGGATTATTTTCGCTTGATTGATTAATGACCGCCGCCCTTCATCATTTTCCTGGCATGGAAAACCGCGGGCAATATAGCCTCCAGGCTTTCCCGGGCGCCATCGGAACTACCAGGGAGCGTTACGATCAGGGTTTCCGCGATGGAACCGGCCACCCCCCTGCTCATCATGGCAAGTGGCGTGCGCTGCTGACCAAAAGCACGCATGGCTTCCGTAATACCATCCGCATCGCGCTCCAGGATTTCCTTTACGGCGGAAACAGTATTGTCTCGCGGCCCCAACCCTGTTCCACCTGTCGTAAAAACAAAATGAACATCTTCGTTTACCCATTCCCGTATTTTATCCTGGATGGTTTGCTTATCGTCAGCGACAATACTGTAGTGTTTTACATTCGCATTCACTGCGGAAAGCATTTCCATAATCAGTTTACCGCTTTTGTCTTCCCGCTTTCCTTCCGCCGTGGAATCGGAGCAAACCAACACGGCGCATGTGGGCGGGGTGTTGAAATATTTCTTCCTGTCCGATTTGCCGCCTTTTTTATCCAACAGTTTGATGCCGCCTATCTCCAATGCGGTATCAACCGGCTTCAGCATATCATATATTTCCAAAGCGGCCACGGAAACGCCCGTAAGCATTTCCATTTCAATACCTGTTCTGCCGATGGAACGCGCTTCTCCCATGATCACAATGCCCGTTCTTCCATTGATAGCTGCTCCAAAAAAAGCTTCATGCTTCTCTTTTTCCAGGAACTCGAACCAGATGTCCATGCCATCAATTGCTACGGGATGGCAATGCGGAAGCAGCATCGGCGTGCTTTTTGCGCCAACGAAGCCGGCGGCGCGCGCCACGTCGAAAAGATTTCCTTTGGGAAGATGCCCGGCCTTAATGGTTTCCAGTGTATTTTCGGAGCAAAAGACGATACCGGTGGCCAGAGCGGTACGTAACGTAGTTGTTTTATGGGTGATATCGCGCATGATAGCGCTAATTTAAGGCAAATCAGCTTGCACCTTGCGGATGCCGCCCGTTAAACTATACACTGAAGGATAGTTTTTTTCGCTGAACGCTTTTGCCGCCTGGGCGCTTCTTACGCCGGAGACACAGTAAAAAACGATTACCTGTTCCGGAACCAGGTTGTGGTTACCAGCCAGGCAAGCTTCCAACGGAATGTGTTCGCCTCCGATAGCGGAAACCTCCCGCTCGGCTGCCGTGCGCACATCAATCAAACGAACTTCTTTTGATGCTATCATGGGTTGCAGATCCGCCCAAGTGATCTCCTGTACCAACGATTGTGAACTAAATCTTCGCGACGCCAGCATCCTGTTCTGCGGATCGGCTGTAAAAGCTATTGTTCTAAACTTTAATCCAAGCGCATCCAGCAACAAGAGTTGATTCACCAGTATACCGTCCAGTTCCAGCAAGACTTTCAGCACTTCATTCGCCATCAGTCCACCAACCAGGGCTGTGGTAATATTATACGCGCCAATCACCGCGCAGGAAGGAATCGCATCAGAAGATGGTTCCGGGAAAAGATCGCGCAAAGTAGCGCTTCCATTCAGGTTAAATACGGCACACTGACCTTCTTCCCGGTGAATGGCGCCATATACCCAGGGTTTGTTCAGCGCAACGCAGGCATCATTCAACAGGTAGCGGACAAGGAAATTATCGGTGGCGTCCACAACAATATCATATCCTGACAACAGTTGCTGCACATTTTGCTTTTCCACAAAAACATCATGAACATTTATTTGGACAGCAGCATTTCTTTGTAAAAGATATTCCTTCGCTACCCATGCTTTTTTTCTTCCCAGGTCTTTTTCTGAATAAAGCAATTGCCTTTGCAGATTGGACAATTCCACCACATCAAAATCAGCTATCCCTATCGTACCAATGCCAGCACCCGCAAGGAGTTGAAGGCAGGGACACCCCAAACCACCCGCGCCTACCACCAGCACACGGCCCGCTGCAAGCTTGCGCTGTCCCGCATCTCCGATAAAAGGCAGTCTTGTATGCGCGGAATAATAATTCAAGGAAGTTATTTGCGCTAAAGTTAAGTGATTATTCCACCACAATATTTATCGCCTTTGGTCTGCCTGGTAATGAAGCCATTGAATGCAGGAGAATTCTTAGCGTGAAAACACCGAAATGTCGCAGGTAAAAAGACGGAAAATTACAAGAGAAAAAAACGCGACTGTTTTTGGCGTATAAAGTCCTTGTAAATTTGATTGAATCAGCTATAAAATTAAAAATGAAGTAAGCTGACCAGACTAAAATATTTTTTAAATAAAAGGAGGTAAGTATGATAAAAAATTAAAACACGCTATTGTTTAGAAAAGAAAGGAGAAAACTGAGCAGGAATCCGGTTTGAGAAAAATTACAATGCGTCGGATTGAAGTTAATATTAAAGAGGAGCATGAGCAGATGACTGAATTGAATAACCCATACGCGACTGAACCCTTCTCCGGCATTTGAAGCTAAATTTTAACTTCAACTACCTTTTCAGGATATAACGCGGCATGGCGGTTCACCAATCCGCGTAGGTAATCGTTGTCGGGGTAAGGAACCAGGTATTGTTTGAGTGTTTCAGGCTGCACCGTTATGGAGGAAGGCACATAGCCCATTCCATAAAACGCGCCATCTTCGATCAGGATACAACTGCTCACCATCACCTGTTCGGGTATTTTCCGGGCGGGCTTCAGGGAGAACCAGGCAGGCGCCTCTTCATCAAAAAGTCCTTCGCTTTTACGCCGCACAATTGGCGGACTCCACTTTTTCACGAAGGGGTAACCACCGGGAACAGGCTCCAGCAGCGCATAACTGGGCAAAGCTTTTCTGAGTGCCGCAATTGCATCGAGTACCCGTGCATTGTAGGTATCAGTGCTGAGCCTGCACGCACAATCAGCGTTCCCGGAACAAATTGTTGCCGAAGATGCGATATGCGTAAGTCTGGGGCACAACAAATGCGTCCGTACCAACTGGTGAAGCAGGTTTCTGCCTTCGGTGATCAGTCCGAAGCTGTAAAGCGGTTTGCTGCCCCGGCTCATTTTCTCTACCGCAAGACGTAGATAACCGCGCCCGTCTTCGTAGGAGAAAAGTCCGTATTTCTGTGCGGGACGCTTCTGGCTACGGTTATAGCGGGGCCAAAGCCTTTTGATCTCAGCTTCCTCCAGCAGGAAAGCCATTAATTCATTGGGAACAGGTACATATTTCACCTTGTGCACATTGCGGAGGAACTCCTGTTTCTGCCGACCGGACTTGTTATTTGAAAAATGACTGAGCACCCGTTGCCGCAAATCAAGGGCTTTACCTACGTACACTACATCACCTTTATTGTCGAGGAAATAGTAAACACCTGGTATTCGGGGCAGGGAATACACCTCATTCGTATCGAGATAGAGCGGAACAGATTGCTCGCCCGAACCTCTCTTCAGGAACTCCCTGATTACCGGTTCTCCACCTTCAACAAGTAACTTTTCCCACAATTTTGTGGTGGCGAGCGCATCTCCCATGGCCCTGTGCCTGTTGTCCACGGAAATATCAAGCGTCCTGCAAATTTTACCCAGGCTATAAGAAGGGTGTCCGGGAAAAACTTTACGGCTCAGGCGAACCGTGCACAACTTAGGCGCCTGCCATACAATGCCATGCCGGTCAAGGTGATATTTAATAAAAGAGTAATCAAAATTTACATTATGCGCAACAAAAACCTTGTTATTCAACAAGTTGTAAACCTTGTCAGCAATTTCACTGAAGGAAGGAGCCATCGCCACCATGGCATTGGTGATGCCGGTGAGGGATTCTACATAACGGGGAATCAGTTGATGCGGGTTCACCAAAGTTTCAAACTTTCCCGTAACCTGAACCCCATCGTGCAGGATGATCGCGATCTCGGTAATGCCATTCGCTGAAGCATGCCCGCCGGTAGTTTCAATATCCACAATAGCGTATTCCAAGACCCGATTTGTTTACCGGCAAATTACATTTTTAACGCCAGTTTTCAGGGTCAAAAACTTGGTATTTCCGGGAAAAGCTATTACTTTCGTAATTATACAAGCACAGGATCACAACGATTGCCAGATAAACTTCTTCACGAGCCCGGGACCTATTTTATCCACTACCCCCGAAAAGCCTAATCGCTCAACCCTTTTTAAAGTAGCTTTTGTTCATCTTTAAAATGTTTGGACCATGAAAAAGTCTGATTCAATCAGCCATTCCAATGAGGCTGGGAAAGCTGTTCTTTTTGCAGTTGTTTTTTTCGCGATCATCGCGATCGTTACTTATTTCGCCTGGAACGCTTAGTTTTTAAGCCTTCCTCGTAATACATATTTACGGACGGTTCTTAGTATGTCCGGGGCAATGGTTTGCGCCGGACATTTTTTTTATCCATAGGTGAAAATACCGTCGTGAACACCGTCTTTTTCCGTTGCGGAGCCTTCCGCTTATTTTGTACCTTTGCTGCCCTGATACAATAAACTGAACAGCAGCATTTATGGCAACGGAACTGACCAAAAATTTTACGCCTTCCGATGTGGAAGCCAGGTGGTACCAACATTGGATGGATCAGCAATATTTTAACAGCACCCCTGATGAAAGGGAGCCTTACACGATTGTGATCCCCCCACCCAATGTGACCGGGGTACTGCACATGGGGCACCTCCTGAACAACTCCATCCAGGACATCCTCGCCAGAAGAGCAAGGATGATGGGAAAAAATGTGTGCTGGGTTCCCGGTACCGACCATGCCTCCATTGCCACCGAAGCCAAGGTAGTAGGTATGCTGCGCGAAAAAGGCATCGCGAAAAGCAGCATGAGCAGGGCGCAGTTCCTGGAACATGCCTGGGCATGGAAAGAAGAATACGGCGGCATCATCCTTCAGCAACTCCGGAAAATGGGCTGCAGTCTGGATTGGAACCGCGTGAACTTTACCATGGATGAAGACTATTACAAAAGTGTGATCAATGTTTTCGTGGACCTCTATGAAAAAGGATTGATCTACCGCGGCAAAAGGATGATCAACTGGGACCCGAAAGCAAAAACGGCGCTCAGTGATGAAGAAGTGATCTTTAAAGAAACACAGAGCAAATTTTACCACCTGCGGTATGCCATTGAGGGAACAGATGATGCGGTAGTGATCGCTACAGTTCGTCCCGAAACCATCCTCGGCGATACCGCCATTTGTGTTCACCCTGAAGATGAGCGTTACGCACATTTGAAAGGAAAATTTGCCATAGTGCCGCTGATCGGAAGGAAAATACCCATCATTTTCGATGAATATGTAGATAAGGAGTTCGGAACCGGCGCGTTGAAAGTTACTCCTGCACACGACATGAACGATTACCAACTGGGACAAAAGCACAACCTGGAAGTGATCGACATCATGAACGACGACGGCACCTTCAGCGAGGCCGCGCAATTGTACATTGGCATGGACCGCTTCGATGTACGCAAACAAATTGTGAAGGACCTTCAGGAAAAAGGTTTCCTCCTCGAAATAAAAGACTACACCAACCAGGTGGGCTACAGCGAAAGAAGTGACGCCGTGGTTGAACCGAGACTCAGTTTACAATGGTGGGTAAAGATGGCGCCGCTGGCTGAAAAAGCCCTGCAGGTGGTGATGAACGACCAGATAGCCTTCATCCCGGCCAAGTTCAAAAACCTGTACAGGCATTGGATGGAGAACATCAAGGACTGGTGCATCAGCCGGCAGTTATGGTGGGGACACCGCATCCCCGCCTGGTACGATGAAAACGGCAACTACGTGGTGGCCGCAACCGAGCAGGAGGCCCGCGATAAATTCAGCATCAAATTCCCCGAATCCGCCTCATCTCCTATTTTACAGGATGAAGATTGTCTGGACACCTGGTTCTCTTCCTGGCTCTGGCCGTTTGAAGTATTTGATGGACTGAGTAATCCCGGCAATCCTGAAGTAAAATATTACTACCCAACCAATACATTGGTGACCGCTCCCGAGATCATTTTCTTTTGGGTGGCCAGGATGATCATGGCCGGACTCGAATACCAAAAAGAGATTCCTTTCAGGCAGGTGTACTTTACCGGTATTGTTCGCGACAAGCAGGGTCGTAAAATGAGTAAGAGTCTCGGCAACAGCCCCGATCTTCTTAAAATGATCGATGATTTCGGAGCCGATGCGGTGCGGTTTGGTATCCTCATTTCCTCTCCCGCCGGGAACGATCTCCTGTTCGATGAAAGCACTGTAGAGCAGGGACGTAATTTCAACAATAAAGTATGGAACGCCCTGAAACTGGTGAAGATGTGGGAAGGACGCCAGGAGGACGCGCCCAATGCAGACAATACCTTCGCGATTGAGTGGTTCGGAAACAGACTACGTGAGGTAAGAACCGAATTGGAACAACTATTTGAACAGTTCCGCCTCAGCGAAGCGCTTAAAACAGTTTATTCGCTGATATGGGATGATTTCTGCAGCTGGTACCTGGAATGGATTAAACCCGGTTTCGAACAACCGATAGATAAAGGGGCTTATGAGGCTACCTTGCGCTATTTCGAAGAACTCATGCAGTTGCTGCATCCTTTTATGCCCTTCGTTACAGAAGAAATTTTCCACCAGTTAAAGGAAAGAACCGCAGGCGAAGACCTTACTGTTAAACAACTGAAGTCGCCGGAAAATGCGGATCAGGCTGTGCTTCAAAGCGGCGCATTGCTGAAAGAAGTGATCACCACCATCAGGGATGCACGCAATAAGCAACAACTGAAACCCAAAGAAACCATCCGCATCACGATAGAATCTGCCACTCCTGTTCAGTATGAATCCGTTCAATCCATTCTCGCCAGGCAGGTGAATGCGGAAGCCATCTCTTTTGCCGACGCGGCCATCGCGGGAGCAGTCACCATTGTTTGCGGCAAGGATAAATTCTACATGGAGTCGAATAAGGAAGTGGATAAAGTTGCGCAGAAAGCACAACTGGAAAAGGACCTCGCTTATTATAAAGGTTTCCTGGATACCGTGGAGAAAAAACTCTCCAACGAACGGTTCGTTCAAAACGCAAAACCAGAAGTGGTGGAAGTGGAGCGAAAGAAAAAAAGAGACGCGGAAGAGAAGATCAAAGCAATAGTAGAAGGACTCAACGTGCTTTAAAAACCAATCACATTATATATATCCGGGCATATTCACTGTCCGGATATATTTTTAAAAATAAGTCTATAATTTTTGTAGACTAAATAAAGTCTACTATATTTGTAGGGAAATAAAACAAATGCTATCTCACCTTCTGACCATATTATTTACCATCAGCCAGCTTTATACGGCGCAGCCTCCCATCGTACTTCAGGGCAAGGTATATGAGGCCGACACCAAAAAGCCGCTTCCTTATATCCACTCCTATCTGAAGGAAGGTGAAGAGGAGGACCTGACAGGTAGAAATGGAACATTCTCAATCAGGACTTATTCCGGTGGACCATATACGATCACTTTTGCGCACCCGGAATATGAAACATTGGTTGTAAACCGGAAGAAAGCGGGAACAGAGATCGAGGTTTTTCTCCGCAGGAAAAAATAGCACCTGAGTTACGTGGCCGAGCGGCAAGGCAGAGGCCTGCAAATCCTCATACGGTGGTTCGAATCCACCCGTAACTGCCATTTATTTTGGCAAACAAACGTAGAGTCGGGCGGTGTGTCTACACTGCCCTCTTTTTATTCCCTCCGGGCAATATGCCAAGATGGGTATGCTTGAACCCTTCGTTCATTTTCAGGCCATACCCCATCATTCTGTCGAAAGCGCTGTGTGCGATCAGTAAAAGTCCGGTTATAACGACAATATCTTTCTCCAGTCCTATTCCTGCGCCAATCAAAACACAGGCCACGCCCTTGTGGTGAAACAGGTTATACATAAACGCTCCGATTTTATTTCCTCCCAGGTACCCCAGCATACTGATGTCGGGGGAGAAGAAAAGTAATAGCCACCAATACCAGGCTATGCCTGTATTCATGTACCAGATTCCAGCAAGGCATAGCAACATTGTACCTAATTCTTCTGTATTGAGCCAGGTCTTCATAACACATATTCATTTAATAAAACATATGCGCAAGTTAGGAGTATTCCCTTTGTTGCACCGGCTTTTCAGGTATTTTTTGTAGCTTGTAGCTGGAAATGAAGCTAGTTACCATGGATGATTTGGCGAATGCAGAAAAACAACGACTAAAGGAACATTACTCCAATGCGCGCAACTGGCTCCAATGGGGGCCCTACCTTTCTGAAAGGCAATGGAGTACCGTGCGGGAAGATTACAGTACCACGGGTGACGCGTGGGGGTTCTGTCACCACAGTATCGCCCACAAATACACCTACCGATGGGGAGAAGACGGATTGGGTGGTTTTAGTGATGACCAGCAACTGTTGTGCTTTGCACCCGCCATCTGGAACGGCAAAGATGCTGTTCTGAAAGAAAGGCTTTTTGGCCTTACCGGACCGGAGGGCAATCACGGGGAAGATGTAAAAGAATTGTATTATTACCTCGATAATACGCCTTCCCACTCCTACATGCGCTTCCTCTACAAATATCCACTGAAGCCATTCCCTTACGACCAGCTTTACCGGGAAAACAGCCACCGCGGTCGTCGCGATCCCGAAATAGAATTGCATGAACTGGGTGTATTTGATAAAGACGAATACATTGACATGGAGGTGGAATACGCCAAGTTCAACCCCGACAACATAGCCATCCGCATCAGGCTCACCAACCGCCACAACAGGAAAGCGAATGTTCACCTTATCCCCCAGGTTTGGTTCAGGAACACCTGGCAGGCAGATGCTTCCGCTGAAAAGCCTACCATCAAAGCCGTCTCAGACCAGATCGCCCAGTTGTACCATCCCGATTTGGGGCATTGGCGCTTCTACTCCCCTGTTGCCGGCAACCAGCTTTTTTGTGAGAACGAAACCGATCCCGCCACGCTGAATAAAGAACCAAGTCCAGGCTGCTGCTATAAAGACGGCATTCAGCGGTTCCTCATACAACAGGATACTACCGCCGTGAATGATGAGAAGAAGGGGACGAAAATGGGAATATGGTATCCCGTTACCATTCCCGGAAGAAGTTATAAGGAGTTTTACTTTCAACTTACGAAAGGAGAAATTTGCCGCACCCAGGACCAGTTCATCGCGCTTTTCAACCAACGGAAAAATGAAGCGGATGTTTTTTATGAAGGGCTTCAGCAATCCCTGAAATCCATCGACGATAAACGCATCCATCGCCAGGCACTGGCTGGCCTCCTCTGGAGCAAACAGTTCTACCATTACGATATCGCGCAATGGATGAACGGCCCCAAACCCGGTTCCGGAGAAATGTACCACCGGCACCCGAAAAGCAGGAACCACGACTGGCCGCATCTGTACAACGGCCATATTATTTCGATGCCCGACAAATGGGAATATCCCTGGTACGCGGCATGGGACCTCGCGTTTCACTGTATCCCGCTTGCAATGGTGGACGCGGCTTTCGCGAAAGAACAACTGCTGCTGCTTACCCGAGAATCGTACATGCACCCCAATGGACAGTTGCCCGCATACGAATGGAATTTCAGCGATGTAAATCCGCCGGTCCATGCCTGGGCGGCCATGCGCGTGTTTAAGTTGGAGTATGTATACAATGGTTCGCAGGACTATGTGTTCCTCGAAAAGATTTTCCATAAACTCTGCATGAATTTCAACTGGTGGGTGAACCGTAAAGACTCGCAGAATAAAAACATCTTTCAGGGCGGATTCCTTGGCCTTGATAATATCGGTTTATTCGACCGCAGCGCGGTGCTTTCCAGTGGCGGACAACTCCAACAAAGTGATGCCACCGGATGGATGGCCATGTACTGCCTGAACATGCTGCAGATATCGCTGGAACTGGGCAACCATAACCCGGTGTACTTCGATATGTCCATTAAATTCTTTGAACATTTCCTTTATATTGCCGATGCCATGGCGCATATCGGTGACCGGCAGAACCTCTGGGACCCGGAAGACAAATTCTATTACGACGCGCTCTTAATGCCCGATGGCAACCAGATCAAACTAAAGGTTCGATCTATGGTAGGCTTGATTCCACTTTTTGCGGTTGAAGTTTTTGAAGATAAATATTTTGAAAGATTCCCGGCCTTTGAGGAACGGGTGGAATGGCTGGTAAAACACAGGCCTGAACTCGGCAGACTGATCAGCGAGTGGAGAAAACAAGGTCGTGGCGGTAAACACCTCGTTTCCCTGGTGTGGGGCGACCAACTGAAGAGCATCCTCAAACGAATGCTGGATGAAAATGAATTCCTCTCTGAATTTGGGATTCGTGCCTTGTCCAGGATTTACGAAAAAGATCCCTATCGCTTGCAAGTGAATGGCGTTGATTACAGCGTACAATACACCCCTGCCGAAAGTGATTCCGACATGTTCGGGGGTAACAGCAACTGGCGCGGCCCGATCTGGTTCCCGGTGAATTTCCTGCTGATTGAAAGCCTGCAACGCTTTCACCTTTATTACGGAGATGACTTTACCGTAGAGTTCCCAACCGGTTCGGGTGAATACATGCACCTTGGGAAAGTGGCCGAACGTATCGCCAACCGCCTCATCAATATCTTCCGGAAAGACGATAAGGGGAAAAGACCGGTTTTCGGCGATGCGCAAAAATTCCAGCAGGACCCGCATTTCCGGGATTACATTCTTTTTTACGAATATTTCCACGGTGATAATGGCCGCGGTGCAGGAGCCAGTCACCAAACAGGATGGACAGCACTGGTGGCGCGGTTGCTGGAGCGGTTTTCGTGATGAATTAAAACATCTGACTTTCTTCAGTTGGCATTAAAGTACATGCTAGTGAAGTATTACATATTGTATCATCCGAACTCAAGAGGTATTCATTAACAGAAGAATACGCCCAATCTTCCATTGTATCAACCAATCCCGCCTCAACAGGATTGTTATGAATGTATTGAAACACATTCCATAAATATGTAGGATCATCAGCAAAGGCATCATTGTTATTCTCTTTTTCTAAAACACACTTCCTTCTTGTTCCCTGCTGGAAAAGATTACCTACAAATCCCTCCTTCCGATTGATTGCCTGGGCGTAAGCACTAAGAAGCTTCCCCAACATCCAGGATAATTTTTGAATCTCCATTGGATGCTTTATCATTTTTACAGATTCAGGAGATACATATATCAGGATATGAAAGTGATTGGGCATAAGACACCATGCAAGTATATCGCAAACAGGCGTTAACATCACTTTCATTTTCTGCATGAAAAACAAATAATTACTATGCGAATAAAATATCCGCCGTTTGTTATTTCCACGGTTGTATACGTGGTATATGTTGTTTACTTCAAATTTCATGTCACAAAGTTCCAGAGGAATTACTGCAAAGAAAACCGTGTTTTCCTCCTAACTGCACGTGTAAACAACGGTATTCCTCCCCAGAAAACAACGTCGGTGGCACCGGGTATCCATCCCCTAACCACCCTCTCCTCCCAACAAACTTCATCAACCCCTCACCAATCCTGACTTTCATAGAAAAGCAATACGAAAACAGTGTTTTAACTCACACATCTCGAAGAAAAACACTTCACCAGCGGAACCCAGCATACAGCAGACTACGTTTTAGCGCAAAAAAAGGTAGTCTTTCGACTACCCTTATTATTGATATCAGCCTTGCATACCTACTCATTCCGGAACACTACCACGTTATCAAACACATCTACCAATACCGGTTTCGTTTTATCCACTTCGCCTGCCAGGATCTTCTTGCTCAGCGTGTTCACGATTTCCTTCTGGATCAGTCGCTTCAAAGGACGCGCGCCGTATTGCGGATCGAATCCGTTTTCGGAAAGAAAATCCACCAGGTAATCGCTGAATGAAAGCTGGATACCACTTTGCGCCACGAGGTCCTGCAACTGGTTGAGCTGGATGCGTATCACGCCGCGGATCTGTTTCTTCAGTAACGGCTGGAACATAATGATCTCGTCCACACGGTTGAGGAACTCCGGACGGACAGTTTGCTTCAGCAGGCCCATCACGTCGTTCTTCGTTTTATCCACCACCTCTTCATGGTTCTCTTCCGTAATGTGTTCAAACGCTTCCTGGATGAGGTGACTACCCATGTTGGTGGTCATGATGATGATCGTGTTCCTGAAATTCACCACACGTCCTTTGTTGTCTGTTAAGCGACCATCATCCAGCACCTGTAGCAATACGTTCCATACATCGGGGTGCGCTTTTTCAATTTCGTCCAGCAATACCACACTGTAGGGTTTCCTGCGCACGGCTTCTGTGAGTTGCCCACCTTCATCGTAACCCACGTATCCCGGAGGTGCGCCCACGAGGCGGCTCACGGTATGTTTTTCCTGGTATTCACTCATGTCGATACGGGTCATCATCTGCTCATCGTCGAAGAGGTATTCCGCCAGGGCTTTGGCCAGTTCGGTTTTACCTACACCGGTTGTGCCGAGGAAGATGAATGAACCGATCGGTTTGCGCGGGTCCTGCAATCCGGCACGACTTCTCCTGATGGCATCCGCAACGGCGGTGATCGCTTCTTCCTGCCCAACCACTCTTTTATGCAGTTCTTCTTCCAGGTGAAGCAATTTCTCGCGCTCGCTCTGCATCATTTTGGAAACAGGAATTCCGGTTGCCTTGGCCACATTCTCCGCGATATCTTCCGCATCCACTTCTTCTTTCATCAGACGGGAATTTTCGCTGATCGCGGAAAGTTCTTTCGAGGTTTCTTCAATATCCTTTTCTTTCTCTTTTATCTTTCCGTATCGGATCTCGGCCACTTTTCCATAATCGCCTTCCCGTTCGGCTTTCTCCGCGGCAAGTTTCAGTTGCTCAATCTCCGCTTTTCCGTTCTGCACTTTCTCCACCAGTTCTTTTTCCTGTTGCCATTTGGCTTTCAGCGTATCCCGTTCAACGGAAAGGTTACCGATCTCTACGGCGAGTTCTTTCAGTTTATCTTCATCATTTTCCCGCTTGATGGCTTCTCTTTCAATCTCCAGTTGACGAATCTGCCTTTCCAGCTTATCCAATTCTTCTGGCATCGAATTCATTTCCAGGCGAAGTTTCGCGGCGCTTTCATCGATCAGGTCAATCGCCTTGTCGGGAAGAAAACGATCGGTAATGTACCGGTGTGAAAGTTCCACCGCGGCGATGATAGCTTCGTCTTTGATGCGCACATGGTGGTGCGTTTCATATTTGTCCTTGATGCCGCGCAGAATAGAGATGGCGTCTTCCACCCCGGGCTCTTCAATCATCACTTTCTGGAAACGGCGTTCCAGGGCTTTATCTTTCTCAAAATATTTCTGGTATTCGTTCAGGGTGGTGGCACCTATCGCCCTCAATTCACCCCGGGCAAGCGCAGGTTTCAGGATATTGGCAGCGTCCATAGCGCCATCTCCCCCACCTGCACCTACCAGGGTATGAATTTCATCAATGAAAAGAATGATCTCACCCTCACTGGTACTCACTTCCTTCACCACTCCTTTCAACCGCTCTTCAAACTCACCTTTATATTTAGCGCCCGCAATGAGTTGCCCCATATCCAGCGCGAAGATTATTTTCGATTTCAGGTTCTCCGGCACATCGCCATTCATGATACGCATGGCAAGTCCTTCCGCGATGGCAGTCTTACCCACACCGGGCTCACCTACCAGTATTGGATTATTCTTAGACCTGCGGGAAAGAATATGCAGTGTTCTGCGAATCTCTTCATCCCTGCCGATCACCGGGTCCAGCTTGCCCTGGCGCGCCATCTCGTTGAGGTTGCGCGCGTATTTGTTCAGGGCGTTGAATTGTGTGGTTTGGGTAGCGGACTGTACCGTATCTCCTTTTTTGAGGTCCTTGATGGCGGCAATAAGTCCTTTTTCCGTCAGGCCCGCATCTTTCAGCAATTTGGAGGTATTGTCGTTGCCTTGCACCAACGCGAGCAGGATGTGCTCCGGGCTCACGAATTCATCACCAAATGTTTTCAGCACGGTACCGGCACGTAATAACACATTGTTCGCGTCACGACTAATACTTTGTGCAGGATCAGTGCCGGAGGCCTTCGGTAATTTGTTGACGGCTTCTTCCAGTTTAGTGGCAACAAACGTGGTGTTCACGTTGTTCTTTTTCAATAAGTATTCTACAGGCGAATCCTCCTCTTTCAACAAAGCCAGCAACAAGTGGTCGGTTTCAATGTTCACATTGCCGTACCCGAATGCGAGTTGCTGCGCTTTCTGGAGTATTTCCTGTGCCTTGATGGTAAAATTGTTGAGGTTCATATTTTTTTGTTAAGTTGTTTTTCCAATGGCTCAAACCATTTTATAACTTTAACTTCATTTGCAATTTCCAATCCAAAGCAAAACAGGCGAATTTATGTCAGCAATCTTTCGTTCCATCTGCCGTTTATTCAGTACCACAGCGGTTTTCATGCTATTATTTCAGTTTGCGGAAGCGCAATCCGGTTTCGATGAAGCAGATGCCTTGCTGGAGAAGAATAAGAAAGCGTTGGGCAACAATGCCGTGCTGATGGTATGGAAAGAAGGAAAGGTGGTGCACCAGAAAGCGATCGGCGAATACACGGCTAAAACGCAGGTTCCTGTTGATGGTGCGGGAAGATGGATCAGCGCCACCGTTATTATGAAACTGGTAGAAGAAGGTAAGATTGAACTCGACGCACCCATTGTGCAGTATCTTCCCATATTCAGCAAATACCTTAAGAATTATATCACGGTGCGCCATTGTCTGAGCAACACAACCGGCACAGAAGGATCTTCAGGACTTGGATTGCTGAAAAAGAAAAAGTATGAAAACCTGGAAGCCGCCGTAAATGCTTTCGCGGCACGGGAAATTTTACAGAAACCCGGTGAAGCCTTCCATTACGGTGATATCGGGATAAGCATCGCTGCAAGGATAGCCGAAGTGGTCACCAAAAAAGGTTTCGACCGGCTGGTACAGGAAAAGATCACGCGGCCACTCAAAATGCGCGGCACCAACTTCAACAATGATACAGGTGGCGCCATTGATCCGGCGGAAGGGGCAAAGTCTTCACCTCAGGATTACATCAACTTCCTGTCGATGCTGATGAACGAAGGAAAGTTTGAAGACAAACAAATCCTCAGCAAGGAATCTGTTGATGAACTGCTGAAGTCACAACTCGGAGATGCGAAGATCGTGTATATTCCCGCGGCCATGCGCGATTTTGCTTATGGATTCGGCTGTTTCGTGCATGAACGCGACAACGCGGGCAATGGCACCATTGTAAGTTGCCCTTCCTTTACCGGCACCTGGCCCTGGATAAACCGTGAAAAAAAATATGCGTGCATACTCATCGCAAAGGGCGGTGGATTGATGGAGCAGAAACGTGACTTCTTCGAACAACTGCGGGCCGCGGTGGAAAGTAGTCTTTAGCAATATGCCGCTTGATTCAAATACCAGCCAGAACACCAAACTGGTAAAACAATACGCCAGGGAACAGGGTTTCAGCTATTGTGGGATCGCACGTGCCACCATGCTGGATGAAGATGCCCGCAGGCTGGAACAGTGGCTCCACAAAGGCTTCCATGGTACCATGCAGTACATGGAAAACCATTTCGATTTAAGGGTCGATCCAAGAAAACTTGTTCCGGGCGCAAAATCTGTGATCACCCTCTTAAAGAATTATTATCCTGAAAAGACGCAGGAGACCGATGGACCGAAAATTTCCCGCTACGCATATGGTACCGATTACCATGAAGTGATCAGGGCACAACTCAATCAATTACTGGATAGCATCCGTAAAAACATAGGTGAAGTACAGGGAAGAGGATTCGTGGATTCCGCGCCGGTGCTGGAAAGAAGCTGGGCGCTCCGCTCCGGGCTCGGTTGGATCGGAAAGAACGGCAACATCATCAGCAAACAAAGCGGGTCCTACTTTTTTATCGCCACGCTTATTACCGACCTTGAACTGGATTACGATGATCCTTATGCGAAGGACTATTGCGGCACCTGCACCAGGTGCATTGATGAATGTCCTACCGAAGCCATTCTCCCCGACAAAACGGTGGATGGCAGCAAATGTATTTCCTATTACACGATAGAATTGAAGGACCAGCTTATCCCGGGCAACGCGGGCAATTTCGACAACTGGATGTTCGGGTGCGATACCTGCCAGGAAGTATGTCCATGGAATAGATTTTCTACCCCACACCACGAACCGGCATTTGCACCCATACCGGAGATCGCAAAGTTCTCTACGGAAGCTTGGTTGGACCTTACTGAAGACGCTTTCAAAAAGATATTCAGGCACTCCCCTTTAAAAAGAAGTAAGCACGCGGGGATACAACGGAACCTCCAGTTCATCACCGCTTCCTCAACGCAAACCTAAGGCAACACGCAAACCGAGGTAGGTTAAATGCTCCCGCTGGAACATTTCTTTGTCACGATTCGGAGTAAGACTATACCTGAATACCGGTCCGGCGCTGAGGCTCTGCTTACCGCGTTCCAATAGTTTAACGGAAACCCCTGTTTGCAAGGCAACCTGTGTGCGGTTATAAAGACTGATGTCTTCGTAATAAATACCGTTTAATTTATCATAGTGGAGTCCGTCCGTTTTCATTAAGTATCCCACCGTTCCCCCGGCTGTAACGGACACGGGCATACGAGACCTGGAATTGAGGATGTAAGAACCTTCTACCGGGAACTCCAGGAAATGGTAATTGCTGGTATAGTTATATGCGGTACCGTTCTGGTAGTAGCTTCTGAGGGGAGCGTTCACGCCTGCCAGGTTTACCTGTCCGGCATAACTTACATAGTCGCCCACTTTGTATTCGGTATTTAGTTGTGTGTATTGCGCACCTGCTTTTACACCGAATTTGCCTTTCCATTCCCTTCCTCCGTATATGCCCGCGGTAAAGCTGAACGCGGCACCAGGTTCTGCGGCGGGACGTACGCCAACTGGCGCCATGGGGGCAACCAGCGTGGGCCGCATAATGGGCGCCAGTCCTACGCTTCCGGCGAATGTGTTGTCAGCAACTAAGTTCTTTTCAGCGGCTGCACCATTGTACACTGGCCAGGAAGCTCCGCCGGAGGCGGTAATGCCATAGGTCCACTTTGTTTGTTTTGAATAAGGAGTAGAAAAACAAACCAATTTCCCCTGAAGCATAGTTGTTAAGCCAGGCGGTGACGTAACTTCTTTGTCTAAAATCAATGGCGCTGAAACATTTCTTCGTGTAACAATCAACTCATCGGCATTAATTTTTGAGTGTTGCAATGAAGTTATTTCGGTTCCACTTTCTTCTGATATGCGCTGAACCTTGTTACCTGCATTTTCATCCACAGACTTATTGTAAACTATCGCACCATTGGGCAATTTGTTTTCGAGCAATTGTTGAAGGGAAGACGAGGTTTTCTCCCCATCTTTTTTCGTGGCAGCAAGCGCGTTACCGGTCAATTTTTCAGCATGAAGATGTTGCTTCTTTTTTCCGGCTGAAGCAATATCCTTTCTCGCTGAAATATGCTTATCCTCAGCACTAACGCCTGCTGCTGTGGTAGCATTGTTCTCCTCCGGAAGAACGGCCATATCATTTGTTGCAGCGGAAGCTTCATCCGTCACCTTCACTGCATTGCCTTTCTCCGTGCCAGTTTTTGGTTGAGTATGTTGCTCTCCGTGGGTTTCAGCGATACCGGCTTGCTGTCCGGCGCCATCTTCTTTCCCAATGAACCACCAGGCACCGAAACTCAGCGCCAGCATGGCTGCGGCGGCGGGTATCCAGAACATGATCCTTCTTCTCTTCCGGGAACGGATTTCCTGTTCTACTTTCAGCCAAACTTCATCGGAAGGTTTGAACTGAAGTTGCTCCAGCTGATGCCGCACCTGTTGCTCAAATTCATTTTCCTGCATACGAGCGGGGTTTAGATTCCATTGAATATTTTTCCAGCCATGTAATGAGCAACGCGCGTGCCCGGGAATATTGTGAACGTGAAGTTGTTTCACTGATGCCCAGCATCGCGCCGATCTCTACATGCGTAAATCCTTCCACGGCGTGGAGGTTGAACACTGTTTGATACCCCGTGGGCAGTTGCCGTACCAGTTCCGCCAGTTCCTTCGCGTGCAGTTTAACGGTGGGATGGTCGTACGAAACGGGGTGGAGGTTCAATTCCTCGTAGGAAAGATCGTATTGGTATTTCTTGCTTTTTTTCAGGTAATTGAGGGCGGTATTCACCATAATGCGGCGGATCCAGGCGCCGAGTTCGCCTTCCGATTTGTATTGCTCCAGGTGGCGGTACACTTTCACAAATCCTTCCTGCAATATGTCTTCCGCGTCGGTCATTGACTTGGTATAACGGTAACACACGCCCAGCATGGGTCCGGCAAAAGTTTCATACAACTGCCGCTGCGCCGCCGGGTTTCCCTGCAGGCATTCTTTAACCATTTTGGCGTGCTCGTTCATTATTTCTGCCGGTATTGACCGCAAAGGTATCCAAACCGTTGCAGCGGCAGTCCGTTTTTGTTGCATTCCCCTATTTTTGCCGGATGGAACACCTCCTGGAAGCCGATGCCCGGTTTGTATGGCACCCCTTTTCAAGGCAAAAGAGCAAAGCGCCCATTGTGCCCGTTGCCCGCGGAAAAGGCAGTCTGCTGTTCGATGAACAGGGTAACCCGTTCGTGGATGCCATCAGCAGTTGGTGGGTTACCATACACGGACACGCACACCCATATATTGCCGAAAGAATTTATAACCAGGCACTTACGTTGGAACAGGTGATTTTCGCCGGGTTCACGCACCGTCCTGCCGTTGAACTGGCCGCCCGACTCATTCCCCTTCTTCCAGGCAACTTCAGCAAGGTGTTCTATTCCGATAACGGCTCCACCGCTACGGAAGTGGCGCTGAAAATGGCCGTTCAGTATTGGTGGAATAAGTCAAGGGAACATGGCGTACCACCCCGTACCAGGATTCTCGCCTTCCGGAACAGCTATCATGGTGATACTTTCGGCGCCATGAGCGTGAGCGAAAGAAGTGTGTTTACGATGGCTTTCCACCCCCTGCTGCTGGAAGTGGATTTTATAGATACGCCCACGCCGGAAAATATCGGCGAATTACGCGCGTTCCTGGAAAAAGAAGGAGATGCAATAGCCGCTTTTATTTACGAACCGCTGGTACAGGGCGCAGGCGGCATCATGATGTATGAAGCAGGCCTGCTGAACCAATTACTCTCTCTCGCACACGAAAAGGAGATCATTTGTATCGCCGATGAAGTAATGACGGGGTTTGGCAGAACAGGCACTTTATTCGCCAGTGAACAGGTCGCTGAAAAACCCGATATCATCTGTCTTTCAAAAGGACTTACCGGCGGAACCATGGCCCTGGGCGCCACTGTTTGCTCGGAAAAGGTGTACAGTGCTTTTGTACACGACGATGCTTTGCGCACTTTCTTCCACGGGCATTCGTTTACTGCCAACCCGCTTGCCTGCACCGCGGCATTGGCGAGCCTGGAATTGTTTGAAAAAGAAAATACATTAAAGGCGGTAGAAAATATCGTTTTCGCTAACCGGAACTTCCTCCCTGAACTGGAATTGTTTGTGAAGAAAGGGCTGATCCGTTCTCCCAGGATCTGTGGAACGATTCTCGCTTTTGAACTCACCTCTTCCGCACCCGATGGTTACCTGAACCCCATTGGCCAGTACATTACAGAAGAAGCGATGTTACTCGGCGTTTACCTGAGGCCGTTAGGCAATACGATGTATATTATGCCGCCGTATTGTATCACGAAGGAAGAACTGCGGAAGGTTTACGACACCATGCTTTCACTGCTTAAAAAACTGGATGGATCACAACACGGTTAAACCCAGGTTGCGGTAAGGTTCCAGCAAAGCATCTTCGGGCGTGAGCTCCGTTACGAGCACATCTATCTGGTCGATGTCGGTTACTTTCAGCCGCTGGTAAGTATTTAGTTTTTCGGAGATGGAAAGGGAGATCACTTTTTCAGAAGAGCCGATCATGGCTTTCTTCACCTGCACCACTTCCCAGTCGTTATCCGTAAGACCATGCTGTATATCGAGGGCATTCGTTCCCAGGAAACACAGGTCAGCCCTGATTTCTTTGATCCTGGAAATGGCTTCTCCCCCAACGGTGATCTGTGAACTTTTGGAAATCTTATCACCGATCAGGATCACATCTATTGAAGGGTGTTGCATGTATTCCACGGCTGCCGGAATACTGCCTGTGATGAAAGTGGCCTGAAGACCCGGAGGCAGGCTCCTCGCCAGTTCTATAATGGTGGTGCCACCTGAGGTAAGCACGAACATGCCGTCCTGTATAAGTGATGCGGCCTTTCGGGCGATGGTGCGTTTATTGTCGAGCGAATACACCATGGTGGGCTGGAAAGAAATATGGAACGACTTGGAGAGGGCGCCGCCGTGCACTTTAATGATCCGGCCCTCTTCCGCCAGTTCATTCAGGTCGCGGCGGATGGTATCTTCTGAAACGTTCATTTCAACACTGAGGTCGGAAGAAAGCACTTTATTGTGCAGATCAACCTGGTGGAGGATATATGCCTGGCGTTCCTTTTTCAACATAACAATCGGCTTCTTAGGTAAATGATACAGTTAATTTCGGCAAATAAACGCATACTTCAGCCTATATTCCTTGCTTTTCGGCCTGTTTTTTCAGTTCCTGTAAAGATTCCTCCATTCCAGGCCCGAGTATTTTGTCGAAGAAAATACTCCCGAACTTTTCCCAGGGATACCATTTCACGGGCATATCGGCATACCATTGCACCGTACAATGCCCGTTGCTGCCATCTCCTATGATCTGCAGGTGGCTGTTGAAAACCTCGTCTTTGTTGCGTGCGGTTACAACTACACTGCTGTCGGAAGTGCTTTGAATGGAAAGGGAAGCTGCTTTGGATGCAAACCCGTCACCCGTTGTGGTCCACAGGGTATCTTCATTCGTTTTCAAGGGTAGGTACCAATGTTTCCAACCGGCAGGGTCCATCACCAGCCGACTAACTTCTTCCCTTGAAGTATAGATATCAATGGCCCGGGACACCCGCACATTGGACGGAAACAAAAGGGAGAGCAGGAACACCAGTAAACTGAGTACCACCAATCCGATCAGGCCTGCTTTTATCAAACGCATGTATACTTGTTTTGCGCGAAACTAATGAACATCTTTCAACCTTTTTCTATCCCCTACGATCCATACCACGTCTTCCCATTCAAAAACCATATCTGAAGGCGGGTTGAGGATGCGTTCCCCGTTTCTTTCTATTCCTACTACCAGTCCGCGTGTGATTTCCCGGATGCCGGAGCCGCGCACGGTTTTCCCTTTCAGATGGGTATGTTCGTCCACGATGATCTTAAAGAGTGTCATTTCTTCTTCGGGAACATTGTTTTCGCCCGGAACGGGCTCCACCACCAGCCGGAAATCCTTTAACTGCTGGTCGGTACCAATCACCGCAAGTTTATCGTAAGGATATACCTGTTCCGTACGTTGGGGTGTGGGAATCATACGCGCGCCTCTTTCAATGGACGCGATGTTCACGCCATATTTTTCGCGCCAGGCCAAGTTTTCCAGGGAGCCGCCCACCCATTGCGCATCCGGACTAACAGTGAAATAAGCAAGGTGCGCATCCCAGGGAGAAAGATCGCTGTTGGCTCCCGTATTGGCGGAAAGTTCCCGGTCGTGGAGGTTACGCATGAACCTCCTTTCAATCCGGGAATAGAATTTCTGCAATTTCTGCCTGAAAATAAAGATCACGAATGGAATCACCAGCAAACTACCCACCAGCGCCACCCATATATTAAAGAGCTGATTTAAAAGGAAACCGAGGAACAATACGGCAAGGAGGTTACGCAGCACTTCCAGCAATACAAGCGGGCCGTGGTTGTATTTACTGTCGAGCCATAAACTCGTATATGCGCCGCTGTTGATTTTTTTCGCGGTAAGCGCCCATACAAACGGCAGCATTAACCCGATGTTGATGATCACGGTAAGTACGGAAGCGAGCAATTTATTCTCCAGTTGATCCGCCATCCACGGTGCGAAGTACCTTCCGGAAAGCAAGATCATTGCCACGATTACCACTGAGTTCACCAGCATGACGGATAAATAGGAACGCACCACCGTTTTCCAGTCACTTTCCGCCTGGATGGTTTGCGCGCCGGCACTATACCGGTTCAGCGAGCTGCGCCATTTCTCGGGCAGGTTCTTTTCCAGGAAACGGTAGAAAGGCTCTGAAAGCCGCATCATATAAGGCGTGGTGAAAGTAGTAATTACGGAAACGCCTACGGCAATGGGGTAAAGGAACTGGCTCGTTACATTCAGGTTCAGGCCCAGTGTGGCGATGATGAAGGAAAATTCCCCGATCTGCGACAAACTCATCGATGACTGCACCGATTGCTTCAAAGGCTGTCCCGAAATCAGTGAACCTATGGTCACGTTCAATACTTTTCCTACAATCACTACAATAGTTACTATTACAACCGGAAATGCATATTCCAGCAATAATTTCGGATCAATCAGCATGCCCACCGAAACGAAGAATACCGCTCCGAACAGGTCCTTCACCGATTTGGTAAGGTGTTCTATCTCTTCCGCCAGGGTGGTTTCCGCAAGTATGGAACCCATAATGAACGCACCCAATGCCGCCGAGAAACCTACTTTGGTGGCCAGCACCACCATCAGGAAACAGAGTGCCAGCGATACCACCAGCAAGGTTTCATGGTTCATGAAACGCCGTGCTTTTTTGAGCAGGGTCGGCAAAAGATAAATACCGGCCAGGAACCATAAGCAGAGGAAGAAAACCAGTTTCACCACCGATCCCAACAGCTCACCGCCGGAGAACTGCTGACTCACGGCAAGTGTGGACAGCAATACCAGCAGCAATACGGCCACAAGGTCCTCGATAATAAGGATGCCCAATACCTGTCCCGCGAACTGCTGGTTCTTCAAATTAAGTTCTTCGAATGCGCGGATGATGATGGTGGTGGAGGAAATAGCGATAATGCCGCCCAGGAAAATACTGTCCATCATGCTCCAGCCCAGCATCTGACCGGTTACATACCCGATCACCATCATCATGGAGGTTTCGAAAATACCGGTTACGGAGGAGGTGCCACCAACGCGCATCAGTTTTTTAAAACTGAATTCCAGGCCCAGGGAGAACAACAGGAAGATCACGCCGATCTCGGCCCATACCTGGATGCTTTTCTGGTCGCCCACGGTGGGGAAGATATCCAGGTTTGGCCCCACCAGCAATCCGGCGAGGATATAACCCAGTACCAAAGGCTGCTTTAATTTCTTGAAGATCAGGGTAAAGATACCAGCGGCTCCAAGAATCAGTGCCAGGTCCTCAATCAGTTCAGGCAGATGCGTCATACGTTCAGGAAAAAGTGTTAATGCTGTGGATAATGAACAATTCCAGTCTGTTACAAAGGTCGTGATCCCAGGCGATTGCCGGGAATTTACTTATTTTTTGGCATTTAAAACGATTGCGAAAGGCGTACGTCCAGTATTATCCCCAGTTCATCCCCACCGTTGAACAAAAAGCGTGTTTTCTTCTGAAAGGATTTTACCTTTGCAGCCTGCTAACCAGAAAAGCACAAACTCGTATGAATATTTTTGAGCAACAAGCAACAGAATTCAGGAATCGTCATATTGGTCCCACCGGGAACGACACTGCGGCCATGCTGCAAACCATCGGCGCAGCCAGCCTCGATGCGCTCACGGGCAAGACCGTCCCTACGGGCATCCGAATGAGCAAGGCACTGCAACTTCCACCCGCCATGAGCGAGTCGGAATACCTGCAGCACGTGAAAGGAGTGAGCCTGAAAAACAAGGTTTTCAGAAATTATATCGGCCAGGGTTATTATGATACAATCGTTCCTTCGGTAATCCTGCGGAACGTTTTTGAAAACCCGGGATGGTACACGCAGTACACCCCGTACCAGGCGGAAATTTCCCAGGGACGCCTGGAGAGCCTGCTCAACTACCAGACGATGGTGAGCGACCTTACCGGTCTGCCCATTGCCAACGCGTCACTCCTTGATGAAGGCACCGCCGCCGCCGAGGCTATGGCGATGTTCTTTAACGGCCTCAACAAAACTGAAAATATTACCCGCCCTAAGTTTTTCGTGGATGCCGATGTGTTCCCGCAAACCCTGGACGTGATCCATACCCGCGCCGTACCCATCGGAATTGAAGTGGTGGTGGGCGATTACCGGAACGCAGCGCCCGACGAAAGCTGGTTCGGCGCGCTGGTGCAATACCCTAACGATAAAGGTTCGGTAGAAGATTACCGCTCTTTCATAGAAAAAGTACATGCCGCCGGCGCTTATGTGGCCATGACAACCGACCTGCTGGCCCTCACCCTCCTCACGCCTCCCGGTGAACTGGGAGCCGATGTGGCCTGTGGTTCCGCGCAACGCTTCGGCGTTCCCCTGGGCTATGGCGGTCCGCACGCGGCTTTCTTCGCTTCTAAAGACGAGTTCAAACGCAGCATCCCCGGCAGGATCATCGGGGTAAGTATAGACGCCCAGGGCAACCGCGCGTTGCGTATGGCCCTTCAAACCCGCGAGCAACACATCAAGAGAGAAAAAGCCACTTCCAACATCTGTACCGCACAGGCGCTGCTGGCCAATATGGCCGCCATGTACGCCGTGTTCCACGGGCCGGAAGGACTGAAAAATATCGCCAAAAGAGTGGCGCTGCTCACGCAGGCGCTGGGTGAGCAACTCACAGCGGGCGGCCTGGAACTCGCCAGCAACAGCTACTTCGATACCATCGTAGTCACCAATGCTGACGCCTCGGCCATTCGTCCAAAAGCAGAAAGCAACGGCATCAATTTCCGTTATTTCAGCAACGGCTCCATCGGAATTGCACTGGATGAAACCACCACGATCTCCGATGTACTGGATATTCTTGGCATCTTCGGCAAAGAAGAAGAAGCCGCTTCTTTCTCTATCAACCATGATACGGCACTTACACATATTCCGACGGCGCTGACCCGTACTTCAGAGTTCCTCACGCACCCCGTGTTCAACTCCCACAGGAGCGAGACACAAATGATGCGTTACCTGAAGCAACTGGAAAACAAAGACCTTTCGCTGAACACCAGCATGATTTCCCTGGGTTCCTGCACCATGAAGCTGAATGCCGCTACGGAAATGATCCCATTAAGCTGGAGCCATTTTTCTAAAATACATCCATTCGTTCCGAAGAACCAGGCAGAAGGCTACCAACAGATCGTGGATGAACTGAGCGCCTACCTCTGCGAGATCACCGCATTCGACGCGTGCAGCCTGCAACCCAACAGCGGCGCACAGGGAGAATACGCCGGACTGCTCACCATCCGTGATTTCCACGCGGCCAATGGTGAAGCGCACCGCAACGTAATGCTGATCCCCATTTCCGCACATGGTACCAACCCTGCATCCGCTGTAATGGCGGGCATGAAAGTGGTAGTGGTAAAAGCTTTGGAGAACGGGTACATTGATGTGGAAGACCTGAAAGCTAAAGCCGCGCAGTACGCTTCGCAACTCGCAGGAATCATGATCACCTACCCCAGCACTTACGGCGTATATGAAGAAACCGTAAAAGAAATTACCGATATCATCCACCAATATGGCGGACAGGTTTATATGGATGGCGCGAACATGAACGCTCAGGTAGGACTTACCGCTCCCGGTCTGATCGGCGCGGATGTTTGTCACCTGAACCTCCACAAAACATTCGCCATCCCGCATGGCGGTGGTGGTCCCGGCATGGGCCCCATCTGCGTGAAAGCGCACCTGGCGCCATTCCTGCCCGGTCACACTTTCCTGAACGGCAGCGATCAAACGAAGGCGGTATCGGCGGCGCCGTTCGGCAGCGCCAGCATCCTGCTTATCTCTTACGCGTACATTCGTTTGCTGGGCGCTGAAGGGGTGAAAGCTTCCACAGAAAACGCTATCCTGAACGCGAACTACATGCGTGCCCGTTTGCAAGGGGCTTACGATGTACTGTATTTGGGAACAAACGGTACCTGCGCCCACGAATTCATCGTGGACCTCCGTCCTTTCAAACGTTCCGCGGAAATTGAAGCGGAAGATGTGGCCAAGCGCCTCATGGATTATGGCTTCCACGCACCAACCATGAGCTTCCCGGTTCCAGGCACCATCATGATTGAGCCCACAGAAAGTGAAGACAAGGCCGAACTGGATCGTTTCTGCGATGCCATGCTCAGCATCCGCGCCGAAATAGCCGCCATTGAAGAAGGAAAATCAGATAAAAAAGATAACGTGTTGAAAAATGCGCCCCACACTCAAGCTGTAATTTGCGCCGATGAATGGAGCCATGCTTATGCCCGCTCTGAAGCAGCATTCCCCCTGGCTTATGTGAAGGAAAATAAGTTCTGGCCCTCTGTTTCAAGGGTGAACAATACCCATGGCGACAGGAACCTGATTTGCACCTGCGAACCGGTCAGCGCTTACGCGGAAGAATAATTTATCATCTCTTTCACGTTAAGGCACGTGCTTTTTAATAATTTTAGTGCCGCGGTTGAACACCACTGTTCTTTCCGCGGCACTCATATTTTAAAACCATTTTTTTGCCGGTAAAAGATTATTACAACACACTGGGGATTCCACCACAATCCGGCATTCAGGATATCAAACGCGCCTACAGGAAACTGGCGATGCGCTACCATCCCGATAAAAATCCAGATGACCCAAGGGCGGCTATCCTTTTCCGTGAGGTCCAGGAAGCCTACCGCATCCTCTCCGATCCATTGCTGCGGGAAAAGTACCACCATGATCGCTGGTTCAACAGGGCCGCTGGAAGAACCTATTCAGCTCCACCCGACACCACACCATACGGCATTCTGCTTAAAGTACTCGAACTTGAAAAGTACATGAACCGCGAGGACCCTTTCCGCACCGACAGAGAAGGACTTACCGCCTATATCCTTCAATTGCTGGACGAAGAACACCTTAAAATACTTCAATACAACAACGATGCACAACTGAATACGCGCATAGTCCTGCTGCTGAAACACGCTTCACGCATCTTACATTACAGGCAGGTGGTGAACATCACACCCCGCATGGGCCTGCTGGCACCTAATTTAACGGCCGACCTGAACAAATGGGAAAGACAAAGCAGGCTGGAAGCCTTCTGGAACAGGTACAAAGGCTTGATTGCCCTGCTCATTGCAGGTATATTATGTGTGTTGATCTACTTCATAGCGAAGTAACTAATTCAGCAATTTGTCTACGGGAGCGAGGTATTTTTTAAGCCTCCTTCCGGGTTTGAAACGGTAAGCCAGTGTGGCCCTGTAATTTCCTGTACTGAAGATATAATTGTAGGAGGATGAAGAACCCCGGGCCGAAACGCGGTTGCCCACCAGCGATAAACTGGCCATCCATCTTTCGGAATTGTAGCCACCGGTGGCTCGGTAAATAAAATTCGGGCTGAAACCTAACCTTTCCCTTGAGTCGGCAGGTGTGATCTCCCTTACAAAGCCGATATTCAGGTTGATGGTAGCGGCCATGCCCAGGAAAAAATCGTTGCGGATCACCCAGTTGTAGGCGTATCCCCCTCCTGGTCCGATATCCAGGAAACGAACACGTTCCACTTCGCGCTGGCTGAACCTGTCTTTCACCGCGCCGGGCACCAGTGCGCTATCTGCGGTGGCGCGTCCGTAATAAATTTCAGCGCCCAGCAACCAGCTTCCGGCCGATTTCAACTGCCGTTCATTCTGTACAAAAGCCGCCCGGTAGGAGAAACGTTCATGCCCAACGATGTTGTAAGCCGAAACACCCAGTAAGGTAACGCCCATATCCGGCCGGAGGTAATACCCCGATCCCCCATCAATGGCGCTTCTTTTCATGTAATACCCTTTGTAAAATTGTCCCCAGAAATCATAGGACCATTTCCGGGTATAAATATGGCTTTGAAGGTCAAGGTACCTTGTTTTTCCTTTTTCCTCGTTCCGGTTGAGGAACGGAAACCCGTAAGCGAGATTTAGCGTGAGTGATCTGTATGTGGCGCCCACGCCCATATTCAGCGTGGTGTTGGGCCGGTAAATCAGCCTGTCCTCCCCTTTTGGCGCACCGAGTTCCAGGTTGGTATATTTTCTTGAAAAGTAAAAGCGGGTAAGCATCTGATCCGCCAGGGAGATATAATACGTTGTATCATGGTCCGGCTTTTCCTCCTGCGCCAGGGTTTGCAGCGAACAGCATAATAAAAGAAGGAATGCGGGTAAAATCGGTTTCCGGCGCAATGGCTAAAATTTGAGGTGCTGCAATTGAATCAATTTCCTTTGAACACACAAAAAAATTATACCAGCCCGTTAAAGCAGTTTCAGCACCTCGTTGCGGTAAAGCCGGCCTATCGGGAGTTCATTGTTCCCCACTTCCATGGTTTCATGGGTATAAGCGCGGATATGCCTCCTGGCCACGATAAAGGACCGGTGTATTCTTACGAATTCCTGCTCCGGTAGCATTTCTTCCAGTGAGGAAAGCGATTGCCGCACCAGTAAGGGACCATTCACCGTGATGATACGGACATAATCCTTCAGGCTCTCGAGGAAAAAAACCTCGTTGAGCAGTATTTTCACCATTTTCCTGTCAATGCGCAGGTATAAAAAAGCCGGGGCCTCGGAAAGCACTGGTTCGGGGACCGTAAAATTAGAGACCGGCGGCGCCGGGTCCAGCGCATTTTTCTGAAGCACTTTGTTCACGGCTTTCAGGAAACGTTCAAAAGAGATGGGTTTCAGCAGGAAGTCCACCGCGTTAAGGTCGAAGCCCTCCACCGCGTAATCACGGTGGGCGGTGGTGAAGATGACCTGGGGAGGATGCGATAAAGTCTTGATAAAATCCGTTCCCATCAATACCGGCATCCTGATGTCCAGCAACAACAACTGCACTGGGTATTGCTGCAAAAAGGAAAGCGCCTGCATGGCGTTCTCACATTCTCCCACCAATACCAGGCTGGGAATGGCTTCCACATAACGTTTCAACACCTCCCTGGCCGGTGGCTCGTCGTCCACGATCAAACAATGCAATTGCTCAGGCATAATGAAGTTTTTTTGCCGCACCGGAATTGTCTACCGTGCCGCCTGTTGCGGGATGTAGCCGGAGTGAAAGTTTCACCACAAAACTATCTTCCTGATCCGATATGTTCAGCAGGTGCATCCCCGGATAAAGCAGTTCAAGCCGCTGGCGCACGTTCCGCAGGCCGATCCCCTGTTCGGAAGTTTCCGCAGAGGTGTTCGGTTTCCCGTTAATCACCTTCAGTTTTAATAAGCTGTTATCTTCCCTGATATCAATACTCATCCAAACATCCCCCATTGTACTGGAAGCACCATGTTTGAAGGCGTTTTCCACGAAAGGCAACAACAACAACGGCGCGATCTTTCTTTCCTGTAAATCTCCCTCCACATGTACATGCACCTCCAACCGGCTGCCGTAACGCATCTGCTCCAGTGCCACGTAATCTTTGAGCAACTGCACCTCTCTTGCCAGACAAACCTGCTGCTGCTCACATTCATATAACATGTACCGCAGCATATCCGACAACCGGAGGATCATGCCGGGAGCGGTTTGCGTGTCCTGCATCGCGTAAGAATAAATATTATTGAGGGTATTGAAGAGGAAATGCGGGTGCAGTTGTGCCTTCAGTACCTGCAGTTCCGAGGCCATGCGTGCCTTTTCCAGCATTTCATTTTCCTGTTGCTTCACGTACCACTGCTTCATCAGTTTGATGGCCGCGGCAAAACCACCAATGGTGAGTCCGCCACGTAAGCCGCCCATAAAACCCATCGCCAGACTGTTGGGGTACCTGGGCACGCCCAACAATATTCTTACCGGCCCCACGAGGTATTCGGATGAAAGATAGGAGATGATGCCTGCCGCCACTACAAGCACCAGCATCCACGCCATCAGCGGGCCATACCGTTGTGTGTACAGGAAACGCGGCATCAGGAAATAAATGATGCCGTAGCTGAAGAACAGATGGATCGGCATAAAACAGATCGCGTCCACGAAAGAGATCATGTAACTGTGGAAAAGCCCGTAATACACCACGCCTTTCTGCGCATAGATAAATGTAAAAAAGAGTATCCACGCCAGCCAGAATAAGAAGTGGCGCGTGAAACGATTACCGGGCGAATCGGAAAAAATGAATGCGGGTTTCATGAAATCTGTTCTTTAAAGCTATCAAGATTTGCGCTGAATGAATGCAATTATCGCCCAACAGCAGGAAAAGCACGATAGAAAGCAGCAAGGCATGACGAACGGCTTTGAACACGCGTGATTCATCGTATGCCGCAGTACGTTGTCCGCACGGCGCAAATCATTTTTCCGGGTTTATCCTGGGTTTAATTTTAAAGAAAAAAGCCATGAATACCTTTAAACCATTTCTTTTACTGTGTATTGCCGCCCTTCCTTTCGGCGGAAAAACACAGACGCCGCCGGTGAAAATACCTGACCTCGACAAACCCAGTTACTGGGTGGTGGAAACAGGACCGGCCGCAACGCCCTATACCGTGATCCGTTTTTACAACGAAGCGCACGGTAAAGTGTACGAGCACCGTACAGAAGGGAAGTCCATCAACGCGTCCAGGCCGGTTGTACAACGAAGGTTAAAGAAAGCGATGAAACGTTATTCCTGGAACAAATCACCCGAAGCCTACGTGCTTCGGACCCGCTAAGGCTAGTATTAATAAGTATAATGTGTGGGCCGGCTTCCCTTTCCAGGGATGGCCGGCCATTTTTTTACCTACCTTTGCCCCTTTAAGGCTCATTTCCGCACTACTGAGACGTAACTTCAAAAGGAATTATTTGAAACAGCTCAGATACTACTATCACAGGATCAGCAGGCAGGTAAAAACCAGGATCAGCCGCGTTCAGTTTATGATATTACTGGCCATTATGACGGGTCTCATCGCCGGTCTGGCCGCCGTATTGCTCAAACTGATGGTGCACGAATTGCAGACTTTTCTGGCCGACAGGTACAGGTTCCATGCGTTTTTTCTGCTGTTCCCCATGCTGGGACTGGTACTTACCGCGCTGGTGGTACACCGGTTCTACAAAGATAGTTTTGAAAAAGGGGTAGGTATGGTGCTGAAAAGCATCGCCAAAAGATCTTCCTATATTGGTTTCCGGCATAACTATATGCACATCATCGCCAGTTCACTTACCGTTGGGATGGGCGGTTCCGCCGGTCTGGAAGCACCGATCGTGGCAACGGGTTCTTCCATCGGCTCAACGGTGGGCAGGTTTCATTTCATGCTTTACCAGGAACGCACATTACTGATCGCTTGTGGCGCAGCAGCAGGAATCGCGTCTGTATTTAACGCGCCCATAGCCGGGGTGATTTTCGCCATTGAAATACTGCTTACGGAGACGGTGGTCAGTTATTTTATTCCGCTGATCATCGCTTCGGTTACCGGCGTCCTTTGCTCCAAGATTATACTGAATGAATCGGTGTTGTTCAATTTCGCGTTGAAGGAAACCTTCGACTACCATAATGTTCCCTTTTACATGCTGATGGGGATCGGGGGCGGCTTCCTGTCGCTCTATTATGCTTATGCGTTCCGGGGAACGGAACACCGTTTGCATGGTATGCGCGCCAATTACATCTGGCGGGCCGTGATTGCGGGCGCATTACTGATCGGGCTGTATTTCCTATTTCCCCCACTCTTCGGTGAAGGATACAACAGCATTAAAAGTCTTGCGTACGGACAAACGGATACGCTCACACGCAACTCATTTTTGTTCGGCCGTTTACCCGACAACTGGGAAATACTGGTGTTCACCGGACTGGTAATGTTGATGAAGCCCGTTGCCGCAGGCGTTACGCTGGGCGGCGGCGGCTATGGAGGTAATTTCGCGCCTTCCCTGTTCACAGGCGCTTTCTGGGGGTACTTCTTTTCAAAAACCATCAACAACATGGGGCTGGTAAGATTGCCCGAAAGTAATTTCACCCTTACGGGCATGGCCGCTATCCTGAGTGGCGTCATGTATTGCCCGTTAACGGCTATCTTCCTGATCGCTGAAATCACCAATGGCTATGAACTCATCATTCCGTTAATGCTGGTTTCCTCCCTGTCTTTCTTCATTGTAAAACATTACCGTCCTTATTCCATGGATACCATCGATCTGGCGCTGAGCGGGAAAATGCTTACGCACGAGAAAGAGAAAAATATCCAGAACGCCTTACAAACGGAAGATATCCTGGAAAGAGGTTTTCCGGTTGTATCCATGCATTGCAGCACACAAGAGGTAAAGGAAATTTTGAGAAACTCAGGAAAAGATAAAGCGATGGTGACAGGAGATGACCAACATTACCTGGGATGGATCAGTTGGAAAGAGTTGATCGCGGAAGGAAGTATAGCTGAAAAAATGGCCGTCTCTTCAACTGTTGTTGTACTTGGCGCATCCGTAACGGAAATCATGGAGCAATTCGATGCACAACAACCGTTACCATTACCGGTCGTGAATAAAAAATATGAACCCATGGGTTTTATTTCACCCACCCTGCTGCTCGAAAAGTACCGGGAGGCGATCCGGGAAAAGAAGGACCTGTACGAATAAGCGATCAGGATCTTTCCATCCGGCTGAAGGGGTGAATACGAAACTCCGTTACTTCCTCCTCTTTTACCGCGGTCTTTTTAGGAAGAATAGCCTCTTTGCCGGTTTTCTTCTTCACCTCTTTTTTATCGGGGCAGGAATCTGTTTTCGCCTGTTCAGTTGCAGGTGGAACCGCAGTGGTCTTATGTTGTTCATCCAATGGAGGAACAACAGGTTTTGCTTCGCAGGCTGCGGCTTTCTGAGCATAAAGCCCGGCGGCCAGGCAGGTGATAAGGAATATCCGTTTCATTTGGCGCAGGTTTGGTATTTCTATTAAAATTACACAAATAGCTGTAAGATGGTAACCGCCTGTCCTTTTTTTATGCGGAATCTTATCATGAAAATGGTCAGATGTGCAGGCAAACACGTAAAGTACAGCCCTTTCCCGGGGCGGTGGAGAGTTCCATACTGCCGCCATAAAGTTCGGCGCGGTTCCGGATATTGTGTAAACCCAGTCCATATCGTGCAGTTTTGGGATCAAACCCGTTGCCGTTGTCTTTTATGACAAGCACGATTTCCTCATCTTGTTTTTCCAGGATAATTTTCACGAGACTGGCATTGGCATGTTTGAGGATATTGTTGAGTTGCTCCTGTACGATCCTGTAAAGGCTGATCTTTTTTTCATTTGAAATTTCTGAATCGGAAATACCTTTGAGCTGGAGATCGAATTCGATGGTACCCGCCACTTCAATATTGGTACAGAGGTCCTGCAACGCGTCTTTCAGCCCCAGGTCTCCCAGGCTCGGCGGTGTGAGTGACCTCGACAACGCCCGGATTTCTTCAATGATCATGACGATGTTGCCGATACTTTTCCGGGTGAATTCCTCCGCGAACTGGGGGTTATTGAGCGAATGATCGAGGTAAAGTTTTGTGGTGGCCAGTAATTGGTTGATGTTGTCGTGCAATTCCTCCCCCAACTGTTTCCGTTCCGCTTCCTGCGCCTGGATGGTGGCTTGGGCGATCTCTTTCTGACGGGCCACTTTTTCGTTGATCAGTTCCTGCTGTAACCTGCGCTGGAGTGTTACGTCCTGCATGGCGCCGATCAGTTTACGTGGCTTTCCCTGTTCATCGCGCAGGATAAAGCCGCGGTCGAAAACCACTTTGTAGGAGCCGTCTTTAGCACGGAAACGGTATTCATCGTGCCACACGATTTCTTTACCATTCAATGCTGTTTCCGTCCTGGCGATCACCCTCAACTTATCATCTGGATGAAGATTGCTCGTCCACCAGTTGAAATTGTCACGCAACTCCGTTGATTCGTATCCGAACAGGTCTTTCAGGGCCTCATTCGCATAGGAACTGCCATCAGCGAAATTGTATTCCCATATTGCATCGCCTGTAGCTTTGCTTAACAGCGCGAACCTTTCATAAGATAATTTAAGTGCTTTTTCCTGCTCCAGCGTTTGGGTATAAAGCCTTTGCAATTCGGCATTATTGGCGCTCACCTCCTTGTTCACCTTATGCAGGCTCTTACTGAGGCCGAAGCTTACCCAGAATACCAGGATGGATGCCAATACTACAAAGAGCGTTCCCTTGTAATGCTGAAAGGTATGGTATCGCTCCATATCGGAACCCGCCAATCCCAGGAAGAGGTCATCTGTAAAATAAATCCAGATCAGCCCGAAGGCCGTGAAAGTGAGTGCAGTGATGAGTGAGTTTGCAAAGCGGGGCTTCATATCACTTTAATTTAATGATATTTACGAAAACCCCTAAAAAAAATGTTAAACTATTCGAAAACTTTTTTCAGTACGTCGTTTACCCGAGCAGCAGGGTCTTTCCTGATCTTTTGTTCTTCGAGGCCCACGTAATAGAAGATGCCATCCAGCGATTTACCGGTGACATATGCTGTGAGGTCAGTGTTTACAGGTTTAGAAGAGAATTTATTGTAAGCGGTGAACACGTCTTTCCAGTATTTGGTAGCTTCCACTTTTTCAAGAGAAGCGGCAATCACTGGTTTAAATGCTTCCGTTAACTGATTGGTAGTTGATTTTTTCAGGTATTCAGTAGCGGCGAGGTCACTTCCTTTCAGGATGCCCAGGGCATCGGTGATGCTCATGGATTTGATGGCGTTCAGGAAGATAGGCGCGGCTTGTTTGGATGCGTCTTCCGCCGCGCGGTTCATACTGGTGATGGCATTATCGATGAGTTTACCCATTCCCAACGCACGCATCTTTTTTTCCACGGCCACCACTTCTTCCGGCATCAGAATCTTTACCGCGGCATCTTTCAGGAAACCATCCACCGAAGACAACTTTCCGGTACTGTTCTCCGCCCCCACTTTCAAAGCTTCTTTCAATCCATTCGCGATTTCCTCCGTGCTCAATCCCGCGCCCTTATTACTTTTCACAGAGTTGGCGATATCACCCAGTTTTTTAAGCGGATTCTGCGCGACAGCGCCCAGGGTTACCGTACATACAGCGAGGGTAAAGATTACTTTTTTCATATCCGGATATTTAATTTTTAACGGTCAGGAATTCATTTCACTCAGCTCCAGCCAGCGCATCTCTTTGATTTCTATCAGTTCAGAGATCGTGCCGATCCTTTCAGACAACGCCTGAAGTTCCTCATATTGCATGGAACCGGCGGCCAATTTTTCGTTAATTTCCGCTTTTTCCTTTTCGAGGGTGGCAATCTCCGCTTCCAGCATTTCAAATTCCCGTTTCTCCTTAAAACTCAGCTTTCTTTTCGATGTGGCATCTGCCGGCTTTTCAGCAGTTGATGCTTTCACGGCCACCTCTTCAATGGAACCTCCTTTTCTTTTGTGCGCTTCCAGGTCGCTCCATTTGTTGTCTTTCTTCTCATTTTCTTTCAGCCAGATCCTGTAATTGCTGTAGTTCCCGGGAAAATCGCGCACCACGCCATCGCCTTCAAAAACAAAAAGATGGTCCACCAACCGGTCCATGAAATAACGGTCGTGGCTAACAATCAATACGCATCCACGGTATTCGCTCAGGAAGTTTTCGAGTACGCTGAGCGTGGGAAGATCAAGGTCGTTGGTCGGCTCATCCAGGATCAGGAAGTTGGGGTTCCTGAACAGCACCGTCAGCAGTTGCAGTCTTTTCTTTTCGCCACCGCTCAGTGAGTTGAGGTAGGTATATTGCTTATCGGGAGAGAAAAGGAACAATTCGAGGAACTGCGCCGCGCTCAGACTACCGCCATTAGCGAGCGGGAAACTTTCCGCGAATGTTTTCACGTACTCGATCACCCGAAGATTCTCTTTGATTACCAACCCCTGCTGGGAGAAGTTCCCGAACACCACCGTATCCCCCACATTGATTTTTCCGCTATCCGCAGGCTCCAGTTGCTGTAATATATTGAGGAATGTACTCTTCCCTACGCCATTCTTCCCGATCACGCCAACGCGTTCACCTTTCGCGAATGTATGGTCGAATCCTTTCAGGATCGTAAGATCGCCATAACTTTTATATACTTTTTTCGCTTCAATGATTTTTCCGCCCAGGCGACTCATTTTCACTTCCAGCTGTACCTGTGCATCCGTAATCTTTTGTTTGGCGCGGGATTCCACTTCATAGAAATTGTCCTGCCTGCTCTTGCTTTTGGTGGTACGCGCCTTGGGCTGTTTGCGCATCCACTCCAGTTCCTTTCTGTATTCGTTTTTGGCTTTATCGATGCTGGCGAGTTCACTGTCGATACGCGCGGCTTTCCGCTCCATGTAATTCTCGTAATCGCCGCGGTACACATACATGTTCTCGCGTTCCAGCTCCCATATCTCTTCGCATACAGCGTCCAGGAAATAGCGGTCGTGGGTCACCAGCAACAGGGTTACATTCTCCTGGTTGAGGTAATTCTCTAGCCATTCGATCATTTCCACATCCAGGTGGTTGGTGGGTTCATCCATCATCAGGAGCGTGTGCTTATGGTCGAAGCCGATATCGATCAGGGTTTTCGCGAGCGCCACGCGCTTGCGCTGACCACCGCTCAATGCGCTCACCTTTTGTTGCAGGTGGTGCACATTCAGTTTGGTGAGGATTTGTTTCACTTTCACCTCAAATTCCCAGGCGTTGAGGTCATCCATTTTCCCGAACAATTCAGCCAGGGCTTCCCCGTCTTCACTTTCGGCGGCGGCTTCATATTCCCGGATTACATTTAATACAGGGTGATTGGTATGGAAGATATTTTCCAGTACCGTTTTTTCCTCATCGAATTTTGGATCCTGCTCAAAAAGCGCCACGGTAACATCTTTGTGGATGAAGAGTTTTCCTTCATCGGGTGTTTCCGTACCGCTTAAAATGCGCAACAGGGTGGATTTTCCCACCCCGTTGCGTGCGATCAAAGCTATTTTGTCTCCTTCGTTAATGTGGAACGAAATGTTCCTGAACAGTGGATTGATACCGTAACTCTTCGTTAATCCTTCAGCTGAAACGTAATGCATGGCGCAAAGGTACGTTACTTATACAACTGCTCGTAATACTCGTGTGCCATCCGGTTGGAATCGAACTGGAAACGCACGTCGCGCATACCGTTTTTGGAAATCTGGCGCCAGGTATCTTTGTTTTCGTAATAAAGGGGAAGTATTTGTTTTTCGAGTATTTCGTACAGTTTATCCAGGTCGTACTGGTCCTGTTCCTGCACGTGCATATTGGCGTAATCGGCCTTGGGCACCACGAAACCATTGTTACCGTGGTTAATGAATTCCGGAATCCATCCATCATCCGTAGAGAAGTTCACGGCTCCGTTCATGGCGGCGGTCATACCACTTGTGCCCGAAGCTTCGCGGGGCACACGGGGATTGTTCAGCCAGCAGTCTGCGGCCTGTTTCAGGCGTTTCGACAAACTCAGTTCATACCCGATCACTACGGCCATATTGCGGTATTGCTTGCTGATGTGCACGAGGTTGTTGAACTCACCGATCGCGGGATAGTCCAGCGGGTAAGGCTTTCCGGCCCAGATGAATTGCACGGGGTATTTCGTATTGTTCATCAACGCGCGGAAACGTTCTTCGTTTCTTGTAAAGAAATCGGCGCGTTTATAACCCGCGAAACGGCGTGCCCATACAATCGTGAATACATCGGGGTTAAACAGTTTTCCGGTTTGATCGGCCACGATATCGAACGCGCGTTTTTTGAGGTAACGCTTCCGGTCGTCGAAAATGAAATCGTTGCTTTCATCCACCGCGCGGTACAATTGCTTATCGGCCCAGTATTTCCAGTTCTGCGCGTTGGTAATGGAGATGATGTTACAGATGCCGGGATATTTGCTCCACATTTCGCGGGAAACCCTGCCATGCAGTTGTGATACGCCGTTGGCCAGCTTCGCGAAGCGCAGCGCCACGAGCGAATGGTTGAACTGGTCGTCGTTGATACCGGTGAGCGCGCGCACTTCTTCGATGTTCAGTCCACAGAAATAACTCATCTTGTGGCAGAGGTAAATGTCGTGCCGCTCATTGCCCGCTTCTTCTGGTGTGTGTGTGGTGAACACCAGGCGCTTCCGCACTTCTTCGATATTGTTGTAGTACTTGCGGTACAGGTAGAAAGCCGCCGGCAGGCCATGTGCTTCATTGAGGTGGTGCAGGTCGGGGTTGAAGCCGATCTCATCCAGCAATTTGGCGCCACCCACTCCCAAAAGAATGTACTGCGCCACTTTCGTGGCGGTGTTGGCATCGTACAAACGGTGCGTGATGGTCTGCGAAACATAATCGTTCTCCGGCAAATCCGTGGAGAGCAGGAACAGCGGCGCGGTATTAAAAGTATCCGGGTGCAGGTAATACGCCTTTACCCAAACCGGGTGGTCGTGGATGTTGATCTGGAAACGGATGCCCGTGTCTTCCAGGAAACTGTATTGCTTTTCCATGAAGGTAACCTGCAGGGTCTGGTCCTGGTTCCTCGACTGGTCATAATACCCGTATTTCCAGAGGATGCCAATGCCGATCATGTTCTGCTTCAGTTCATAAGCGCTGCGGAGATGCGATCCGGCGAGGAACCCCAGGCCACCACTGTATATCTTCAGGGGCTGGTGTACCGCGAACTCACTGGAAAAGTAGGCTATCTTTTTAGAATATCTTTCATCTGTTGTGTAGGGAACGCGGTAATTTCTGAAACTCATTATCTTAAAAATTTAATGTGTATTTAGTACGCAAACATAATTCAATCCCGTCATCCGGCATCACTTCTTTTTCTTCTTCCGGGTGTAGCTTCCTTCGAAGAAACATTTGATGCCGCGGTAAGCGCCGCAGCCTTTTTCTTCTTTTAACGTAACGGAAGAACCGGAGAATTTAAGTTGAAGTACGCAGGGATCTCCGGGCTCGGAGAACTGGGCAATGTTGGGGGCGATGAACTTCGCGGTACCTTTCAGTTCACCATTACAATCGCCTGATTTTTCGAAATGAATGAAGAAATCGACTTCCTTATCGTTCCTGCCATCACGGACGGAAACAAAGTTTTTCTTATTCTGTATGTAATCGCCTGCCCATTTGTGTTTGGCTGGAAAGGTATCGATGGGATTGATCACCATTTCCTGGACTTTGGAAACATCGTTAGATTCCGTAAGTATCAGGGTAAAAACGCCGGCACTGTTGAAAACGTAGGCATCCTTCGTGTAAAGCATCTCTCCGGAAGATTGACGGCGCAGCTTTGTTTTCGTGATGGTGTAGCGTTTATCGATAGCGGCGCTGAAGCCTGTATTGGCAACACGTTCTCCAGTAAGCAGGGGCATGGCGGTAACAAAACTGTCGAGTTCATTGAAGGCAAGAATGTAGGCTGCCCTTCTTTTAGCGGTTACCGCTTTAATCATCACATAAGTTTCTTTATCCTTCACGCTGATTCGCCCCAATGGAAACAACGTGGGTTTCACACCTTTGCCGAATTCTTTTCTGAAAATAGTATCTGGAACGAACCCTGTGAAAAGCGAATAGCCGATTTTGAGGGAATCCGGCTCCTTTTTATTGAGTGAGGTATCTTCCAGGTTAAAGGGGAGCGCTCTTTCATCGAAAGAAGTGATGAAGTCGGAGATGGTCATTTCTTCCTCTCCCGACAGGCTTTTCTTTTTATCCTTACATCCAATGGCCATCCACGCAACGAACACTAATAACCAGGCACAGTTTTTCATCCGATTTTTTTTAGGTGGTCAGCCGGAACGAACCATTGCACTTCGTTCCTGAACCTGTAAACAGGGGCTAAAAATATAATTTTCCCGCAAAGCCCCATCTTTTAGCGGCGCATATAACAGAAATATTTTTTAGATTTGTCTAAAACCTTTTTTAAAGCACGTGAATTATTCAGTAAGCGAGGAGAATTACATTAAAGCGATCTACCACCTGCAGCAGGAAGCAGGGAATGTTACCACGAATGAACTGGCACAGGAACTGGCCACCAAACCGGCGAGCGTAACGGATATGATGAAGAAGCTGAAGGCGAAGAAACTGGTACATTATGAACGTTACCAGGGCTTCCGCCTCACCGGCGAAGGGAGTAAGCTTGCTTTGCTCGTGATCAGGCGGCACCGGTTGTGGGAGTATTTCCTGGTAGAGAAACTACAATTTACCTGGGATGAGGTACACGAAATCGCGGAAGAACTGGAACATGTGACCAGCCGTAAACTGGTGGACCGGCTTGATGAGTACCTCGGTTTTCCAAAAGTGGATCCACACGGAGACCCTATCCCCGACAAAGAAGGCAACGTGGAAACCACCTGCCAACTTAGTTTGCTGGACCTCCCCCTCAACGTTTCCGCCGAAATCTGTAATGTGGGCGACCAATCCAGCGATATGCTGGAACTCCTCACCCACAAAAGCATTCAACTCGGTACAAAGCTGGAAGTGAAAAAAAGATTCGGATTCGACAATTCGCTGGAAGTGAAAATACGCAACCTCCCCTCTTTTACCGTGAGTGAGCAGGTGGCGAGAAACTTATTCGTAAGAACATGATGCAGAGAACCAAAGACGATGTATCGCTGAGCGAAGTACATGCCAGTGTTGACCCCTCCCAACGCAAAACCCGCTGGAGAAAGATATTCGCCTTCTTCGGCCCCGCCTATCTTGTAAGCGTGGGCTACATGGACCCCGGCAACTGGGCCACCGATATCGCCGGAGGCAGCCAATATGGCTATTCCCTGGTATGGGTACTGCTGATGAGTAATATCATGGCGCTGGTGCTGCAAAGTCTTTCCGCAAGGCTGGGCATCGTACGCGGCCGCGACCTGGCGCAGGCCAACAGGGAGATGTACCCGAAAGGACTGAACTTTATCTTCTATATCCTGGCGGAACTCGCCATCGCCGCAACCGATCTGGCCGAAGTGCTGGGGATGGCCATCGGTATCCAGTTACTTACCGGTCTCCCTTTGATCTGGGGCGTAAGCATCACTGTGCTCGACACTTTTCTGCTGCTCTTCCTGCAGAAAGCGGGCATCCGGAAAATGGAGGCTTTCATCATCGGACTCGTGGCCGTAATCGGGCTCTCCTTTCTTGGCGAGATCATACTCGCAAAGCCGGACCTGGGCGAAGTGGCCGGCGGACTTATCCCAACTATTCCGGATACGAAAGCCCTGTACATCGCCATCGGCATCATTGGTGCCACGGTAATGCCCCATAACCTCTACCTCCATTCGGCGCTGGTGCAAACCCGTAAGATCGGGAAAGATCCTGCCGGTATTAAAAAGGCCCTCAAACTGAATTTTATCGACAGCGCTATTGCGCTTAACCTGGCCTTCCTGGTGAACGCGGCGATACTGGTACTGGCCGCCACCGTGTTTTTTAAAACCGGGCGCACCGATGTGGCCGAGATTCGCGATGCCCACCAATTGCTGGCGCCTTTACTGGGCTCAGGCGTAGCGCCGGTATTGTTCGCCGTGGCGTTGATCGCCGCAGGACAAAGCTCCACCATCACCGGCACACTGGCGGGCCAGATCGTGATGGAAGGCTACCTGAGGTTGCGCATCAACCCGGTGGCGCGGCGGTTACTCACGCGCTTACTGGCAATTGGTCCCGCAGTAGCCGTGATCCTTATCTCAGGAGAAAATGAAGTGGACAACCTGCTCGTGTTCAGCCAGGTGCTGCTGAGTCTGCAACTGGGCTTCGCCATCATTCCACTCATCCATTTCGTGAGCGATAAAAAAAAGATGGGCAGTTTCGCCATTAAACCATTCACACAGTTTTTCTCCTGGCTCATTACGGCGGTACTCGTATACCTGAACCTGCGGATGGTGATCGAAATGGTGTGGGATTATGTTCAGAGCAATGCGAGTTTACCCATGCAGGCGCTTGCCATTACGGGCACCATTCTTTTCGCCGTACTGCTGGTGATCGCCGTGGTGTACCCGTTAATGTATTCCAGGAAGAAAAAAGAAAACAGCATCCAGATACATGATGCCACCCATGGAGCGCCGCTACTGGCACCGGTATATGACCGTATTGCCATCGCACTGGATTTCAGTTCGAACGATGAAAAATTATTATCCCATGCTATTGGGTTAGGCAGCGGAAAAAACGCGTCTTACATTCTGATTCACGTGGTGGAAAGCGTTTCTGCGCGTATACACGGCGCCGTTACGGATGATTATGAAACGAGGGAAGATGAACTGAGGCTGCAACAATACACTGAACGCTTTACGAATATGGGACTGGAAGCGAAACACGAACTCGGTTTCAACATGCGGGCCGGGGAAATCGTAAGGCTGGTGCACTTGCACCATGCGAGCGCTTTGGTGATTGGGGCGCACGGGCATTCCGGTATTAAAGACATTCTCTACGGGGAAACCGTGAACGCCGTGCGGCATGAGTTGAAGGTGCCGGTATTGGTGGTGAACCTGCCTTAAAAGCTTTACTCCGTTGCCGGGGGCTTCATCAGCAGGTGTTTCAGTCTGCTGAACGTTTCCGGTTCAATGTTCAGGAAGGAGGCAAGCATTTTCTGTGGCACACGCTGCAACAGATCGGGATGGTGCTTTACAAAGTTCACAAACCTTTCCCGCACGGTTTCTTTCAGCAAACTCATCTCCCAGTCATCTTTCATGATGAGCTGGTCGGCAAGTACCAGTCGCCCGATTCTTTCAAAAAAAGGATGACGCGCATAGATCGTTTCCAGGTCCTCAAAACGGATGGAGATCAGCGAAGTGGCCTCCAGGGTTTCCAGGATCACATCGGAAGGCTGTTGCTGAATAAAAGAACGGGTACTGCTGATGATTTCTCCTTCCCGCGCGAAGTACAGGTTGATTTCTTTGTTGTTGTGGACGAAGTACTTCCTCACCAGGCCTTCCATCACAAAATTGAAATAACGGTCTATCTCGCCTTTATTCACCACAATAGACCGTTTGTTGAAATAGCGCACCTGAAGATAGGGTGTTATCTCGTGCATTTCTTCTTCGGAGATCTTTATGAACCTCCTGATGAACTGGAATATCGCTTCAGTAGGGTTCAATAGTTTTGGCTTTAGGTAAAACAAAAATAGACTATTGGCCCCATGAATGTGTATTTTTTACAAAGTTTTACCCGGTTTGTGCCATAAGCTTCGGGGTTGTTCGTGTTAGATTATCCATTAGATTTGCAGACTTTTGTTTGAACAACATTAAAAAAACCACTGCTATGGCACAAAAAATCAAAGTAGCAAATCCCGTTGTAGAACTGGATGGAGATGAAATGACGAGGATCATCTGGTCCTTTATCAAGAATAAGCTGATCCTTCCTTACCTGGAACTGGACATCAAATATTATGATCTTGGCATGGAATACCGCGATCAGACCAACGACCAGGTTACGATTGACGCGGCCAACGCCATCAAGCAATACGGTGTGGGCATCAAATGCGCCACCATTACGCCGGATGAAGAACGCGTAAAGGAGTTCGGATTGAAACAAATGTGGAAATCCCCCAACGGTACGATCCGTAATATCCTTGATGGAACGGTGTTCCGTGAGCCCATCGTTACTTCCAATGTTCCCCGCCTTGTTCCTAACTGGACCGCGCCCATCTGCATTGGCCGCCACGCATTCGGCGACCAGTACCGCGCCACCGATTTCGTGGTGAAGGGAAAAGGCAAACTCACCATCAAATTTGAAGGCGAGAATGGAGAAGTGATCGAGCACGAAGTATATCAGTTCAAAGGTGACGGTGTGGCCCTGGCCATGTACAATACCGACGAATCCATCCGTGGCTTCGCCCGCGCCTGCTTCAACCAGGCCCTCATCAAAAAATGGCCCCTCTACCTCAGCACCAAGAACACCATCCTGAAAAAATACGATGGCCGTTTCAAAGATATCTTCCAGGAAGTATATGAGAACGAGTTCAAAGCGCAGTTCGACGCGGAAAAACTCACTTACGAACACCGCCTGATCGACGACATGGTAGCCTCCGCCCTGAAATGGAACGGCAACTTCGTATGGGCCTGTAAGAACTACGATGGCGATGTACAAAGTGATACCGTGGCACAAGGCTTCGGCTCTCTGGGCCTCATGACCTCCACGCTGGTTACGCCCGACGGTAAAACCATGGAAGCAGAAGCCGCACACGGCACTGTTACCCGCCACTACCGCGAACACCAGAAAGGAAAACCCACTTCCACCAACCCCATCGCGTCTATTTTCGCATGGACCCGTGGACTGGAATTCCGTGGCCGCCTGGACAACAACCAGGAACTGATCGATTTCTGCCAGGCCCTGGAACAAGTGTGCATTGAAACCGTGGAAAGCGGTAAAATGACCAAGGACCTCGCCGTTTGTATCCATGGCAACAAGGTGAACCACGGTGAGCATTACCTGTACACCGAAGAGTTCCTCGATGCACTGGACCAGAACCTGAAAGCGAAACTGGCAAAATAAGGCCGGTTTACTTCCAATATTCCAACAGGCAACAGATATGGGTATTTTCCATAGCCGTTGCCTGTTTTTTATTCAAATTGATTATTTTGCCCTCATTCAAACCTTATAAACAATGCGTTCCATTCTTGCAGCCCTGTTTTTTGTTAGCCTTATCGCCGCTTCCTGTGGAAAAGAAGAGAGTTTCGAAGTTGGTGATCCCGTGGATAATAGTGGAGGAGGTGGAACCAATACAGGTGGCGGAGGTAGTAACACGGGCGGTGGCTCAACCAGTATTCCGGCAGGGTTTCACATGATTTTTAAGGAAGATGGCCAAACCAGGGAGATCAAATACTCCGTAACGGCAAATAAAGTATCTGCGGCAGGTTTGACCAGTTACTTTCTAGTTGGATTAGAAGATGTAAATGCTGATAACTCATTAACATTGACTTTCGTTAACCTGACAAATAGTAATGCGCTCACCACGGGTACATACAAAACAAAAGCAACCGTCAACAGTTACATTATGGCGGCCAATTATTTGAAAGGTGATGAAGACTGGAGTGCAGAAGACCTTCCACCCAATTCATTTCAGGCAACCATTTCTTCTGTGACAGCCACCGAAATAACCGGAACCTTCAGCGGGAAACTCAGTGATGAAAACGGTACAAGTAAAAACATTACTGAAGGTGCTTTCAGGTGTGAAGTAAAATAATTGACCAACTACCTAAAGACTTTCTAAATTCCTCTCAAAGAACAGAAACGTAAAGGGTGAGAGGATCAAACAAGGTATTCTGTTATATCAAAGCGGGTTTTAACTACATTTGGCCCATATTCAGCCAAAGATGATCCAACGGGAAGTAACCATATACGATATTGCCAGGGAGTTAAAACTTTCTTCCGCCACGGTGAGCCGCGCCCTCAGCGATCATCCGGCGGTGAAGCAGGCCACCAAGAAAAAAATTGTAACCAAGGCCCGGGAAATGGGCTACCGTACCAATGCCTTCGCCAGTAACTTACGCAAGCAAAAGACCCATACCATCGGCGTATTGATGCACGAATTGCACAGCTACTTTATGGTTTCCGTACTGGCCGGCATCGAAAAGATCGCTGCAGCGGAAAACTATGATATCCTGATCGGCCACTCCGCGGAAAGCGGGGCCAAAGAAGTGGCGAACGTGGAAAACCTTTTCCATAAAAGAGTGGATGGCCTGATCGCTTCACTCGCCTTCGATACCCCTGATCTTTCTCATTTCGATTGTTTCCTTCAGAAAAATATCCCCGTCGTATTCTTCGACCGCGTGGAAGAAAGCAGCGCGGGCACCAAGATCATCATCGACAACTTTAAAGCAGGATATACCGCCACCCGCCACCTTATTGAACAGGGCTGTAAACGAATTGTGCACATTACCGGAAGTAATACCCGGAACGTATACGCGCTGCGTTATGAAGGCTACCGGAAAGCATTGGAGGACCATGGTATCCCGTTCAACGATGAATTCGTTTTTACAACAGATATGGACCGGGATGATGCCGTAAATGTAAGCAAGCGCATCGCGGAAATGAATCCCCGCCCCGACGGGCTGTTCGCCGCAGGCGATTTCACTGCTGCCGTTTGTATGCAAACCCTGAAACAACTCGGCTTCCGTATTCCTGAAGATATTGCGGTGATCGGCTTCAACAACGACGAGATCAGCACCCTCATGGAGCCACGTCTCAGTACGATCAACTATCCGGGTGTGGAAGTGGGCGAAGTGGCCGCCCGGAACCTCATCAACCACCTCAAAGGAGTGAGCTCACTTTCAGCCACTTCTTCCATCATTCTGAAATCGGACCTGCTGATCAGGGAATCCTCCCTGCGCAACAGGCCCTGATTGTCTTATTTTTTCTCCGGCATCAGCACAGCTTTGATCAGTTGCTGCTCATTCAGTAACTGTGCCGTTTGCTTCAACACCGCAGGTGTGAGTTGTTCCAGTTCCGTGAGGTAATTGTTCATCTCCTCCACCGGTTCACCATTCCTCGACTGCTGGAGGAGGTAATTCAACCAATAACCATTCTCTTTTACCCGCACTTCATGTGCCCTTCTTTCTTCCGCCTTGAACTTCTGCAAATCGGTAGCGGAAGGACCATCCTTTTTGATTTTCCGTATCTCATCCAATGCGGCTTCAATCAGCCTGTCCACATTCTTAGGATCACAGGTGAAGGAGATGGAAAGTGTAAAACGTTGCTCGGGTAACTTGGAGTAGCTTTCGGAAACGGAGGGCGAATACACGCCTTCTTCTTTTTCCCGCAGGCGCTCCACCATCTTGATGTTGATGATTTCGGTAAGCGCGCTGAGGCGCAGGTTATTGGCCGGGGACCATTTCCACGGACCATTGAAAATAAGTTCCACGGCACTTTTATCGTCCTGTCCTTTGTACACGGTCTTTTTCACAGCCCCCGGCAATGGGCGGATGCCCAGGTTGCTGAAGCTTTCTTTCCTGTTGGTGGCAGGTAATCCGCCAATGTATTTTTCAAGCAACGGCAGCAGTTTCGCTTTATCAAAGTTGCCCACAAATACAAATACTGCATCTGAGGCGTCGGCAAAACGATCTTTGTACATATCCACAACTTCATCCAGGGAAACTTTATCCAGCATCTGCATGGTAGGATTGGTTCTGCGGGGATGATACCCACTCATAATGGCTTCCAGCGTGTCTGAAAAAACAGCGGTAGGATCAAGCGCCCTGTTCTGCAGCATGTACTTCGTTTCAGCAATGGCTGTTCTGAAAGCAGTGGTATCTTTCCTCGGAGCGGTATAATAGAGGTAAACAAGTTGAAGGGCAGTTTCAATATCGGCAGGTGTGGCTATACCTGAAACGCCTTCACTTATTTCGGAAACGTAAGCGGATACTGACACGTTTTTCCCGGTCAGCATCTTACCCAAAACGGTAGGATCAAATTTACCCACACCGCTTTGTCCCATAATATTTGCCGCCATCAGAATTGAAGGCAATTTCTTTTCATCCACAACCGAGGTCCCCCCAAAACTGTAGGAACTGAACCTGACCTCATCGTTCTTGAAATCAGTGGGCTTCAGCCATACGCGCACGCCGTTACCCAATGTGATCAACTCCGCGCCAATTGCGCTGAAAGCTTTGGTGCCAGTAACTTTAGTGCCTGTGGGTATTGTGGCGAGCAAAGGCTCATTAGTGCTTTGATCCTCGTAGGCTTTTACATAACTGAGGTCTGTATTTACCCAATCCAGTAGTTGCTGTTGCGAAGGAAGGCCGGCGCTGTCTTTAGAAGGGGCCTGCACCAATACCACCCTGTTCTTCTTTTGGTCGAATGTATTGATCAGTTCGTTCACCTCTTTCAGTTGGATTTCGGGCACTGTTTTTTTGTAGAAATTGTAGACATATTCCGAACCCGGCACCGCAGTTCCCGTCAGGAAATTGCCCTGGTAGGCTGCCACATAAGCGGCTGATTTCGTTTTGTCCCTCTCTTTAAAAGCGCTTTCCCTTTGGGTGAGCAGGTCCTTTTTTGCGCGATCCAGCTCCGTTTGGGTAAACCCGAAACGGCGGATCCTTTCATTTTCTTCCAGTACGGCGGTCACGGCTTTATCAAGCTGGCCATTCTTCGCAACGGTGATAGAAAGATAAGCCTGTAGTCCCGCAAGGAATGGTGATATGGCGTTCTGGGCGAAGAAATACGGTGTTTCCGGTTTGCGGGTAGCTTCCTGGATCCTTGCGGCCATCATGGTGTTGAACAACTCGGTCCGAATTTGCTCGCGGAAACCCGCTGCGGTGGTGATGGGTGTGGTTTTGGATTTGTACACTACCTGCGCCACGGTGTAAGGAAACTCTTTGTCGGTGATCACTTTCGCGAAGGTTTCCGCATGATCGCCCACTTCGTATTTTACCCGTGGACGTGGTTGGGCGGGATTTTTCAGCACCGTGAATTTCTCTTTGATCCAGCGTTCCACCTGGTCGGCATCAAAATCACCAACGGCGATGATGGCCTGGAGGTCGGGACGGTACCAGTCTTTGTAAAACTTCTTAATCGTTTCCACCGTAAAGGATTTCAGGATATCTTCCTTCCCGATGGGAATCCGTTCCGCATAGCGGGAATTGTTGAAAAGAATAGGCAACGCCTGTTGTTGGATTCTTTCCTGGGCGTTCTTTCCACGCTGCCTCGATTCTTCCAGGATCACGCCTCTTTCCGCGTTTACTTCTTCCGGATCGAAAGAAATGAAACCAGCCCAGTTCAGGAGCATATCAAACCCTCTTTCGAAAACCGCAAGCGTATCGGTGGGGATGGGCAACTGGTACACCGTTTCATCGAAGCTGGTGTACGCGTTGATATCGGCGCCGAATTTCACCCCCGCTTTCTGAAGGTAATCTATCAAGGTGTTTTTAGGGAAATCACGGGTACCGTTAAAGGCCATGTGTTCCACGAAATGCGCCAGCCCACGCTGGTTCTCGTCTTCAAGAATGGACCCCACCTTATTCACCAGGTAGAGTTCAGCGCGCTTTTCAGGAATTTTGTTGGCGCGGATGTAATAAGTAAGTCCGTTGGGCAAGGTGCCTTTCCGCACTGAGGGATCTAAGGGCAAAGGTTCTCCGTTTTGTGCGAAGGAGGCAAAGGTGCTGGTGAATACCAGGATAAGTGTACTCAGTGTTTTGCGCATAATGTGTCAGGTTTTTTCCCGGTAACCGGGCTGGTGCTTTAGCTGCTGCAAGGATAGCCCAATTTCAGCAACAAGCTGTGTTTTGTAGAGCAGATTTCAGCGGCATATTTACGAACGGCAATAGGAATTGATGAATTTGGGCATAGTATAGAAAAGAGCGAGGGCACACCAATATTTGATGTACCCCCGCTTTATGGAATGTTTTGTTTTAGAAACCGATTTCAGTGATCACTTTCCCGACGGAGCCGCTTGGCATCTGAATGCGCAGCATAGCGGCGATGGTGGGCGCGATATCATTCATGTAGGTTTCGCGGTTGGTTTTCCCGGGCTTCACGTTCCAGCCATAGAACACCAGGGGAATATGGGCATCGTAAGGATTCCATAAACCGTGTGTGGTACCGGTTTTTCCGCCATCGATGTACCCTGGTTTCAATACGAATTGTATGTCGCCGCTGCGGGGGTAAAATATCCCGTTGGTGATGCGTTCTTTCACGGTGGCGTTGAGTGTTGTTTCACTGATGTCCGCCGTTTCAAACACGTTAGCGACAGCGTCTTCTTTCCTCAGCGCCAGGGTAATCATTTCCACTACATCCTCTTCATCGATGTCAGCGGAATCCATTAACGAATAATTGAGGTGTACCTGGTAGTTGTAGGTACTGAGGATCAGCTTATCCTGCCCGAACTTTTCTTTGAGGTCCGCGTTCATTTTTTTCATCCAGGCCCCGTCGTCGAAAGTACCGCCTGGCAATTTGTTTTCGTTCATGAAACCAGGCACATGCGCCACACCATGATCGGCGGTAAGAAAAACGAGGTACTGCCCCTTCCCTACCTGCTGGTCGAGGTGGTTCAGGAAAGCGCCCAGGTCTTTATCCAGCCTGAGGTAGCCGTCTTCAGTTTCAATGGAATTCGGTCCGAAAGCATGTCCGATATAGTCCGGGGAAGAAAGACTTACGGCCAGGAAATCCGTAAAGTTTCCTTTACCCAGTTGTTCGCCCTGCAAGGCGGCTTTGGCCATTTCAAGGGTGAACGTATTGCCATAAGGAGTAGAAGATATCGCGCCGTAATTGTTGCCAATAAAGCGTTTCAACTCGTAAGGAAATCCTGCGGCCGAGGAACCCAGGGGCCTGGATTCATATGCTTTCTGATCGGCTGTGCTCTGCACATAAGTATTGATAGGGTACAACGTATTCCATCCCTTTTCGAAATACTGATCGGGCAGTTTTTTATCGTTGAAAGCATTCACCCAGGAAGGCAGTTCTTTCCCATAATAGGTGGAGCTGATCCATTTGCCTGATTTACCATCGTACCAGAAAGCGCCGTTGGCGGCATGTCCGGCAGGAAGAATGGCGCCACGGTCCTTAATGGCCACGCCAATCGTTTTGCTCCTGAAGTTGGTGGCCAGCCGGAGTTCGTCGGTGATGGTGGTGGCAAGCAGGTTCCTGGGGCTCATTTCTCCTGCGGAGCCGGTTGCGCCAACGGTTTGCACGGATTTATCTTCCACGCAATAAATCGAGCGGCCCTCGGCCCTGTCCCACCAGCCGTTCCCTGTGATTCCGTTGATGGCGGGCACGGAACCCGTATACACGCAGGCGTGTCCGCAGGCTGTAATGGTGGGCGCATAAGGGATAAAAGTATTTTCACAGGTAAATCCCTGGTTAACCAGTCTTTTAAAGCCGCCGTTCGCTTCATAACGGTCGTAATAACGGTAGAGAAAATCCCAACGCATCTGGTCCACCACGATACCCACCACCAGTTTAGGACGGGCAATACCTGCCGGAGCGGGCTTCTGAGTGAAACCTAATACAGAGAGGGCCGCCAGGACCCCGGTAAAAACGGCTCTTTTCATGCTTTGCTGTATGTTTTTGGCATTCTTAAAAGGTCAACTTACTTAAAATGAAGGCGTAAAGCTACTACATCTCCCGAACTATGTGTTTTAACATAACGTGAATAATACCAGATTCCGATACAGTTTTCCCATGAACCGTTTCCACGAAAACCGCCCTTTACAACAGTTTTTTTTACCTTTGCACAAATTTTCAATTAATCAACAGGAGCATATGGCAGATATTTTTGAGCGCTTACTGAGTAACCAGGGCCCTATTGGCCAGCACCGAGAGAGAGCACATGGTTATTTCGCCTTCCCGAAACTGGAAGGGGAAATCGGCACCCGGATGTTTTTCCGCGGCAAAGAAAAGATCGTTTGGAGCCTGAACAACTACCTCGGTCTCGCTAACCATCCCGAAGTGCGCGCAGCCGACGCGAAGGCCGCCGCTGATTATGGACTGGCCTCCCCCATGGGCGCCCGCATGATGAGCGGTAATACCAATTACCACGAGCAACTCGAAAAAGAACTTTCCGACTACATGGGCAAGGAAGATACCTGCCTCCTGAACTATGGCTACCAGGGCGTCATGAGTACCATCGACGCCATCTGTACCCGCCGCGACGTGATCGTATACGACGCGGAATGCCACGCCAGCATCATCGACGGACTCCGGCTACACCAGGGACACCGTTATGTATTCAAACACAATGATATCGAGGATTGCGAAAAGCAACTGAAACGCGCCACCGAAATGATCAAAACCTCAGGTGGTGGTATCCTCGTGGTAACCGAAGGTGTTTTCGGTATGGCGGGCGACCAGGGCAAACTGAAAGAGATCGCCGCCCTGAAAGAAAAGTTTGATTTCCGCCTGCTGGTGGACGACGCGCACGGCTTCGGTACCCTCGGTAAAACAGGTGCGGGAACCGGTGAAGAACAAGGTATCCAGGATAAAATAGATTTGCTGTTCAATACTTTCGCGAAGTCTGGTGCTTCTATCGGCGCATTCATCAGCGGCGATAAAGCCATCATCGATTACCTCCGCTATAACCTTCGCTCACAAATCTTTGCGAAGTCCGTTCCCCTGCCACTGGTGATCGGTCACCTGAAAAGGGTGGAATTGATGCGCAAACATCCGGAAATGAAAGCGAAGTTGTGGGAGAACGCTTTAAAACTGCAGAACGGCCTGAAAGAAAAAGGGTTCGATATCGGAAAAACCGACTCCGTAGTTACCCCCGTGTACATGAAAGGTGGTGTGGAAGAAGCAACGGCGATGGTGATGGACCTGCGCGAGAACTACAATATTTTCTGCTCTATCGTGGTATATCCCGTTATTCCTAAAGGACATATTATTTACCGGCTGATTCCTACCGCGGTGCATACGGATGAAGATATCGAGCTTACGCTGAAAGCTTTTGAAGAAACAAAAGAGAAGCTGGATGCGGGAAGCTATAAGGCGGAGGCTATTCCGGATATGGCGGAGGCTTAGGTTTCATGCGGCTGGTTTGTGCTTCGCAGGAGCCTGCTTCACTGCACGTTCCTTGCAGTTCGCAGGAGCCTGCTTCACTGCACGTTCCTTGCAGTTCGCAGGGAGCAAGGACGCAAGGAGTGGTTGAAACTGCTGCGTGCTTGTTCCTTTTTTGTTGGGGTTATTTTCACTAGAAGTTATTAGAAGAACGAAAGGGGGTGAGTAAGACTTTCTCAAGATTGCTTCGTTCCTCGCAGGAGCCTGCTTCACTGCTTCGTTCCTCGCAGTTCGCAGGACGCGGCGTTTGGAAGGCTGATTTTGTGAGGTGTTATTTTTGTGGTAAAAGCATTTTACAACCTTGTTACCATACATCAGAAAAAGTACTGATGCTACCAGTAAAAACGAATGCACGGAGTAATTACAACCTCGTGCATTCGTCTTTTTATGCGCGTTAAATAATTCGAATACCACGAACAATGCCCCTCTCCCCGGGGAGAGGGGGCGGGATGAGGCTACAACTTCACCCGCATCCCCACAAACCATCTTCTCTCCTGCATTGGCGCATAATTGTAAGAAGGATCGAAACGGTAATCGTTCGGATTGTTTACATCCACATTTTTATCGAAGGGATCTTCGGGACGGAGGATGGGGTTTTCCGGTAAGAAATTGAGGAGGTTTTTCACACCGCCATATAGCTCCGTTTTTTCACCTATTTTTTTCGTGGTCTGGAAATTCAGGATGGTAAAAACAGGACTGTACGCTGGACGAAAATCATTGGGTACCACGGGTAGCCGCATGGGACCATATGTTTTCCCGGTGATATCGAAGGAGAGCCCCCCCCATCCCGGAATATAACTCCAGGCATAGTTGGCGGTCCATTCAGGGGCAAAAAGCACGGGTTGTGTGGTCTTTTTCCCTGAGGCATCGGTTTCTGTACTGCTCACTTCCATTACACTGAAACCCGTGATCAGTTTAAGTTTATTGCCGATGTTCATTTCCGAGTTCAGGCTGAAGCCTTTTGAAACCGCAGAACCATCGAGATTGGCGTAAATGATTTTATCGGGGTCCGTATCGTAATCGGCGATGATCTTGTTGGTGAAATAGGTGTAGAAAACAGAAGCATCTATTCCGAAAAATCCTTTTTTCATGGCCCATTGCCCGGCGTAGTTGAGGTTGAAGTTCCAGCTTTTTTCAGGCTTCAGATTTCCTAGTATCTCCAGTTCGCGCGCGCCGCTCAAAGCCTGGTGCTCTTCCGTAAAAAGATTCACCACGCGGAAACCATTGCCGGCACTTAACCTGATGGTTTGCCTGCCATCGGGCCTGAACCGGAGGGCCGCACGGGGAGATGGTATCCAACCATGACGGTTGTTCCATTCTGACCGCACACCGGAGAGCAGGGTCCAGGCACGGTTCAGCTCCCATTCATCCTGGAAGAATACCCCGGTAGTAATGGCATGGTCGGGTCTGGAACTACCATCCGCATGTTGTGTAGCAGGTGTATTGTCATCATAACGGATATAACGGAAAGGAATACCTGCTACAAGATGGTGTTTCCCCAACGAAGCGTTCCACCTGAACTGGGAGAAAGCCGTGTGCTGGGAAGCGTTGTAAAATGTGTTGCCGTAAGCCGCATTCTGATCGTGGATATTGTAAGAATATTCCAACAGCAAAGGAAGTTGTTTTACCCGGAAACCATATTGCCCGAAGAGTTCGGCCCTTTTGGTACGGATGCTTTCGCCATAAATACTATCGGTGCCGCGCCACCTCTTGCTCCATTGCATCTCCCCGCCCCACCGGTCTTCCGTGAAAAGTCGCATGGCAATGGAAAAAGGCAGGACGTTCGCCCTTTGCAATTGCCATTTCTGAAAGAAGGAAATCCTTTCCTGTAAAGCGATATCGGTGAAGTTATCCTTATTGATGTCCTTTCTTTGTTGAAAAGTGAAGGCGTTCAGTCCTAACAAACCGCTCCATTTCCCCGCTCTTATCGTTCCGGCTACATCGGCATTTAACTCTCTATATCCGGTGACATTTATATCTGTAAAGAATTTACCGGCGGAACCAGGTTCCTGCGTAATCACATTGATCAATCCCGCCACTGCTTCAGAACCATACAAAGTGCTGGATGGCCCTTTGATGACCTCTATCCTCTTTATTAACCCGGAAGGAATACCCATTAAACCATATACGGTGGAAAGACTACTTACAATCGGCATTCCATCGATCAATACCATGGTATAAGGTCCTTCCATTCCATTGATATGGATATCCCCGGTATTACAAACATTACAATTGATTTGTGGCTGAACGCCGTTGAGCAGGCTGAGCGATTCGAATAGATTGGGTACGGGGTTCTTCCTGAAGAACTGCGCGGAATAACGCTCTACCGGAATCGGACTCATCATCCGGGTTACTTCCCGCATTCCACCGCTCACCACCACTTCTTCCAGCGAATCAGTTTTAGCCTGGCTTTCCTCCTGCGCAGAAACGGATACTGTTGAAACGAGTAATATATTTAGCGTTGCTGAAAGATATTTTACCCATCCTATCAACTTATTTTTAGACATGTCTAAATTTATATTTAGACAAAAGTAGCATCTCTTCCGGATTTTGCAAATTCTTTTACAACTGGTCGATGGATTTCCGGTTGGGATGGCGCATACTACGGAAAGCGCCCGGTGTGATGCCCGTTATTTTTTTGAATTGCCGGCTCAGGTGCGCTACGCTGCTGTACCCCAATTCCCAGGCTATTTCGGAGGTGGTCTTTTCGCCATACACCAGCAGTTCCTTCACCTTCTCCACTTTTTGGAGAATGAAATATTGTTCGATGCTGATGCCTTCCACGGAAGAAAAGAATTTACTGAGGCCGGAGTAGTCTTTGTGAAAATGCCGGGCGAGTATGGAAGAGAGATTTTCTTTTTCCAATTGTTCGGGCGTATTCACCAACTGGATCAGTAATGCTTTGATCTGCTCAATCAGCAGGGCGTTCTTATCGCCGATCAGTTCAAAGCCAAGAGATTCAAGCATATCTTTTATGTTGCTCATCTCAGCCGGACCGGGGGCGCGGTCAAATTCCACTACCCCCAGTTCTACTGAAACGGGCCGCAGCCCTAGCTTTTCAAGCTCCTGCTTCACCACCATTTTACAGCGGTTACATACCATATTTTTGATGTGCAAGATCATAAAGCGGTGTTTTTCTTTTTCTTTAAAGCATTCAGGAAAGTATGCTCCATACTTAACATCCAGCTCTGGTTGGCCATCCTGTTCATGTTACCATTCAGTTGAAAGCGGTGCCCGGCATTCAATTTCGTGGTAGAATTAAAAATGAATTGTATGGCCGGGGCGAAATCCACGAAGAACCTGCGCTTATCCAGGGTTTGCTGCCCGAGCAGTTCCGCGTAGAGGTTAAAGTTAGTCTGCTTGTAACTTTTGTAGGTCCGGGGAAACAAGAGGTATCCGGCCGACAAACTATAATTCGCTGCCTGCAAAGGATATTGCTGCGGATAGATTTTGTTGCTTTCCTGCAACACCTGCAGGTAACCGATGGTGGAAGACACCGCCAGCTTGTGCCAGAGTTGCGTGAAGATCACACCGGTTTGTACACCGCTCTGATCCCCTTCCAGACTCAGCTCATCGTAATGCAGTTCGTTCCTGCTTTTGCTTCCTTCAACAAATGCAGCCATCCGGAAATGTTTATGGACCGCATCGGAAGAAAAGAACCTGTACTTGGCGTAAAGCCTGGCCGACTCCCAACGCATATTGGTGGAATACATATCGGAGAAACCCGTGCTGGCGTGCACCATCAGGTTTTTATTGAACCCCAGTTGCAGTTCCGCATTGTGCCTTGTTTCTTTCCTGTTGGTGTGCTTCGATTCCACGAGTTTTCCGCCATACTTAACGGCAAGGGAGCGGGCCGGCATGTTGGAAGCCGGTTCTGAAAAAACATATAATTCCTGAGCCTTCCCCTGCATGGTCGCCAGCAGGCAGAAAGCGATGAGTATTCGTTTCATAGTAAGTTTCGGGAACCGGTGGCGCCGACCGCTACAGCGGCACCACCGGGTGCATTAAAGTGTTACGTGATAAATCCGTTGTTTCGCTTCGCCGTTCTTGCAGCAGCTTTCCATGACACCTGTTTCGTAACAGGCCATGGCAGTGCTTTTGCTGAACTTCTTGTATTCTTTTGCGGTCACAAAATTCTTGTCTACCACGTTCACCCATTGTGCGCCTTTCAGTTCCTGTTTGGGTACATCAAGGAAATGAAGGTTAAGCTTACCCAATTGGATATGCGCGTCTTTTTCTATCTGAACGGGTTGAAAACTGGCTTTAATTTTCAGACCGGCAACGGAGAATCCCGCATCTTCAACGGCGTTCTTAATGGCATCGAAACTCACCTCCGCATCTTTTTTAAACTTCATGGCGAAGGCGGAAGCGTTCAGGTCGGTTTCAACGGATTCAACAAATGGCAATGCTTCCAACGCCTTGTTAACCGCGTTGGAGCACATGGCGCAGGTGAGTCCGCTCGCCTGCACGGAGCCTTCCTGTACCTGGGCCTTTACGGCCATACATACTATGGAAAGCATAAATATGGAAAGTAGTTTTTTCATATATTATATTTTAACCCCGATGGGGCTGTTATTGTAATAAATACCGGGATTGAACTAGTTGGCGGAAGTACCTTTTTTGCAGCATGATCCGGCTGTTGCGCAGCATGCCTCAGCGCCTTTCTCCCCTTTGTCGCATTTGCCGGAACATTTTCCTTCTTTGCAGCAGGTAGCATCTTTGCAACATTCATTTGTTTCGCAGCATTTTTCCTTACTTACTTCGCCGGCTTTTCTTTCATACTTGCAGCAGCCGTGCAGTTTATCGTAAGCTTTGTTGTCGCCGGTTACTTTTTCAGTATCGTAACCTGTGGCAGCGATTTTCTGCTGTACCTTTTCCGGTGTTGTTTTCCCGGGCTGGTAAGTGAGTTCCAGCATTTTTGTTTCCACGTTCCAGGTGGCCGCGGAAACGCCTTCAGTTTTGGCTGCTTTTTCAATGGTTTGTTTGCACATGCCGCAGTTTCCCCATACTTTAAAAGTTGTGGTGGCTGATTCCTGGGCGAAAGAAGAGAAGGAAATGGCGATAACTGCCAATGTTATAAATAAACGTTTCATGATTGTTCGTTGATGACGTGTGGAATAATTGATAATGATCACCCATGTACAAATGGGTATAACCGGTTTCAGCGATGCTGCCGGGGAACGAAACAATCCTGTCTATAGCCTGAAAACGTTATTGCGGAGGTAGATGGGTTTATCCTGTTGCTGTTCAGGTGGACCGTTGCAAAACAATGTATTGCCTTGCGGTTCCGTGAATGGTCTTTCGGAAGAGAGGTGGAAAAAGAAGGAGATTTCTGCTTCAAGGGGAGAGAAATCAAAAGTCTGGAAAGGAGTATTTTTCTGGTCCTGTTCCAGCTTCACCACTTTCAGTTCGGTTTTGCAGCAATCGCTTTCTTCTTCTCCTGAACCACATACGCAGGTCTTGGAAGCATAAGCCATGGGTTTGAACTCAACGCCGGCCAGTTTGCCCATGCAGTAATGCAGACTGAACACCAGTCCGCTGCTGATGGCGAGGTAGAAAATGGCTGATATGGCTACAATGAGTTTTTTCACCGGTACAAAGGTATCAATCTTTCTGAAAGCCCCTGTTTTTTTTTGTTAAACCCCTTTTAATTTACGAATCCCCAGAATATGCCCACGCGGATGAGTAATCCTGGTGCAACATAAGTAGGCACGGGCGTATTGTTATTGGTGAACCCAAACGTGGGGTTTAAGGTGGCTGCGTTCAGGTTTTCCATTCTTACAAATGCGTTGAAGGTCCTGATTCTGAAATGGAAGAATGCCGCGATATCGGGAAGATTGTTCACCGTGGTGGTGTCCTGGTAATAAAACTGGCCCAGCATGGGTGAATAGCCATCGGTTTTGAAAGGCGTATGGTACCTGAGTTCGAGTCCGGTACTGAGGTTCATGAATTTAAAGAACAGTCCTTCGAAAGCGAAGCGCTGTCTTGTGAATACCAATGGCATATTGAGGGGTGCATCTCCGGCCTTTTGCTGAACGGTAATATGGTTGTACCAGTTCCAATGTTTGCCTACTTTAAACTTTTTATCCGCGGTGATCTTCAGCACATTGAATACCTGCGAATGCTGGGCTGGCGTATAGGGGTTAGAAAAGTACATATAGTTGCCAACCAGGTACAGGTTACCCCCAAGTTCCAATTGCAAGGCGGGCACTTCTATTTTACCGTAGGCATGGGAGATGTTTTCTTTGTTGAATCCACCTGATCCTGTAAAGTTGAAACTGCTTCTGGGATCAAAAATGAAAGAGGGCGAGCGATTCACGTTCTGGAAACCGAGTTCCAGGTTACCGATTTTCTTACCAAGGAATCTTTTCAACCTGGCATGGGCCTGGTAATCGCCCGCGTTGAAGCCTGTTGCATAGAGTTGCCCATTGGCTTCCAGGTCCCATTTCTGGTTCTTTGTTTTGTTCCGGTATTCTCCGAGGAGAATTATGTTATAGAAACCAAGTTTTACGGAGCGGAGCTGCGCGTTCACGTTCTGCAACATGGCCCCCACTCGTAAAAACTGCTGCTGGTTTTTGGAGTCCGGGAACTGGATCAGTGAGATTTCGTTCCGGATATCCCTGAACTGATCGCCGATGCTGATGGTATCGGGAACGGAGGCCAGTTGGTACATATCCTGGTAGAAGAGGCGGGCGGAATCGAAACTGGCTTCAAAGTCGCGGTACTGGTATTTGGACGTATTCAGGTGAAAAGTATGCTGCACCCTGAATTTGGGATAATACAATTTGATGGTGGTGGAATCGTTGATCTGTAAGGAATCTTTCTTCCCCCAATCGTACATCTGGCGCAAATACACACCGGTGTTGTTGTAGATATTACCGGTATTTACGGTACTGCTGAACAAACTTGCGGTACCCACCTCTTCCCCACCGAGCCGCACCGGAACAGTAAACCTGTTGGAGTAAAGCGGGTTATTGAGGTAATCAATCGTTTTGCTGACGCCACCGTTTTCCCCGGCCTTCAACTGGTTGCTCAGGATGACGAAATAATTGGAGTAACGTTTGTCTTTCGACTGATACAAGCTGTTGAACCGGTAGTTGTTGTGACTGGTATTCTGGTACTGGAAGAAGCCTGGTGCGCTGAACATCCGGTATTGCAACGCGAAGTTCCAGTTGGGCATGATGTTCTGCGTGTGAAGAATAGAAATGGACTGCTCCGTTTTGCTGCCGATCACATAGCCCAGTTCCGTGAAGGGGCGCGTGGTATTGTAGAACTTCGTTTCTTCCACGGTGAATTTGTATACATCGAAGGCGTGCATACCCGCATCGAACCCTGGTTTCAGGAAAGGGTTAAAGGTGAGGGAACGGGTAGCGCTGCCCAGGTTTCCGAGGAAAAGATGGTTGGCGGGAATGGGGTATCTTTTGGTGAAATCGTTCACCGAAGTATCCATGAAATACAACCTGGTGGAATCGAGGTACCTGAAGGTAATGGTGATGGAGTCTTCCCTGTAGGTTCTTTTCAGCAGGGAATCCCCTCCTCCTCCGGCGCTCATGTTGCCCAGTCCCCCGAGCCGGCTGCTCACGCCACTAAGCGGGTTTCTTTGCCCGAATCCGTCGGAGCAGATCAGTAAGAAGAGTAAGATCAGGAAACCGGCTATTTTCTGTACCATGCGCTATGAAAGAAAGCAAATGTAATAACTAGATTGGGATGCGGCGTTAGCGTTGCGTTAAACCGGTCATCCCCGGGCAATCAGTCCGCGGAACAGCGCGGTGAGTTTGGGTTCGGCTGCTTTGGCCGCTGCCAGCACTTCCTCATGGGTGATCACATTGTCTTCCTCCCGGATACCAAGGTCGGTGATCACGCTGATCGCGAACACCTTCAGTCCCATGTGCACTGCTGTAATCACTTCCTGCACGGTACTCATGCCTACGGCATGGCCACCTACCAGTTGAATCAGCCTGTATTCGGCCCTGGTCTCGAAAGTTGGGCCGGTAACCCCGGTGTACACGCCTTCGTGCAGGCGGATGTTCAGTTCCGCCCCGATTGCTTTCGCTTTCGCGATCAGTTCCTTGTTGTAAGGTTCGCTCATATCCGGGAAACGGGGGCCCATTTCAGGATCATTGGGTCCCACGAGCGGATTCGGGGTAAAGAAACTGATATGGTCGTTGATGATCATGAGGTCACCCACTTCAAAATCGGGATGAACGCCACCTGCTGCATTGGAAATAAAAAGTGTTTGAATGCCCATCATTTTTAATACACGGATGGGGAACACCACTTCTTCCACACTGTACCCTTCATAAAAATGAAACCTTCCGGCCATTACCACAATGGGTTTACCGTCCAGTTTACCGAGGATCATTCTTCCTTTGTGCCCTTCCACGGTGGATACCGGAAAGTTGGGAATATCGCCATAAGGGATTTCCACTTCGATCTCCATATTCGCGGTAAAATTGCCCAATCCGCTTCCGAGCACGATGCCGGCAACGGGTGTAACTGAAGATTGGGTCCTGATGTATGCTATTGCGTCCTGTAACCTGGCTTTCATTCCGGTATTTTCCATGATTGCTGTAAATGGGGGCAAAGATACGTTTTCAGGATTATCAGGAAGATATTAAGGAAAGGCGTATTTTCAATGCCGCCATGTTATGCTCATGAGAAGATATTTTTGCTTTGCCCTGCTGTGCCTGCTCCTGTTGATTTCCGCCCATACACGGGCACAACTTTGCAACGGGAGCCTGGGCGATCCCGTGGTATTCATTGATTTTGGAAAAGGAACACCCGCGCCGCTTGCGGCAGGCGTAACCACGTATACTTATCAGTCATACCAACAGGCTTCCTGTCCGAACGATGGACTTTACACCATTACTTCAACGTTATTCAACTGTTTTGGCAACTCCTGGCACAACCTGAACGAAGACCACACGCCCGGTGATGTGAATGGCAACATGATGGTGGTGAACGCTTCGGTAACCCCCGATGATTTTTTCGTGTATCCCGTTTCAGGTTTATGTGGCGGCACCACGTATGAATTCTCGGCCTGGGTAGCCACGCTTCTGCTTGCTTCCAGTTGTGGCGGGAACGGCACCGACCCCAATATCACGTTCAGGATCGAAACCAATACCGGCCAGGTACTGGGCAACTACAGTACCGGTTCCATTCCCGAAACACCAGTGGTGCAATGGAAACAATATGGCTTCTACTTCACCACCCCGGCAGGCGTTACCGACCTCGTGGTTAGAATGACCAATAACGCGCCCGGCGGCTGCGGAAACGATGTTGCCCTCGACGATATCAGCTTCCGCCCCTGCGGACCGCAGATCAGTACTTCCGTAACGGGAGCGGCTTCGGCTGTCATTGATCTTTGTGCTGAAGCGCCACGCCCGCTGGAACTCAATGGGAACTCCGGCGGTTTCACTGACCCCGTATGGCAATGGCAGGAAAGTACCGATTCCGGGAAAACATGGACCGACATAGCAGGTCAGGAAAATGTAACCACTACAGTGCAGCCTACTTTACCCGGATTGTACCTGTACCGGATAAGCGCAGCCGAAAGGCCGAATGCGGGATTAAGTAAATGCAGGGTAGCTTCAGCCCCCATCACCATAAATATTCATCCCACCCCTGTTCCATCCATCCAGGTAAGCACGCCATTGTGCAACGGAAAACCATGGCAACTGCAGGCATCAGGAGGAAGCACATGGGCCTGGACCGGCCCGGGCGGCTTCAGTTCATCGGAACAAAACCCATTGTTTACCGGCGCATTCAGTCAATCCGGTACTTATACTTTAAAAGCAATATCAGATAAAGGTTGTGAAGCCACCACCTCCACCACCGTGCAGATAAGGCCGGGCCCAGCGCCTTTCGCCGGGAACGACCAAACCATTTGCGCGGGAAGTTCCGCCACACTCACGGGAACGGGCAACGGCACCTTTGTATGGGCCAGTTCCGCAGGCGATCAGCTTCCTGCATCTCCGGTTTTTTCTGTTTCCCCGCGCGACTCCACCCAATATTATCTTACCGTTACCAATTCATTCGGATGCGTGGATTCGGATACCGTGGCCATACACGTGAACCAATCTCCTACCGCCGATGCTGGTCCCGACCTCACCATACTGGAAGGGGATACAGCGCGAATCCGCGCCAAAGTTTCAGGAGCAGGCATCATCGTACGGTGGGTGCCCGCAACATTTATTGTAGATGATGCACAGGTGGAAGCAGCTGTATTCCCGCCACGGAACCTGACTTACAAACTGGACGTAAATTCTGTTTCCGGGTGTGGCGCAGCTTCCGATGAAGTATTCATCCGTGTGTTGAATAAACCCATTGTACCCAATAGTTTTTCACCGAATGGTGACGGGGTAAATGACCGTTGGGTGATTGAACAACTGCAAAATTATACGGGTGCAAACATTGAAGTATTCAACCGTTACGGGCAAAAGGTATTCTCCTCCCGGCAATACAGTACACCCTGGGATGGCCGGATGAATGGCAATCCTTTGCCTGCGGGTACTTATTATTACGTCATCACCCTGCGTCCGGGAATGCCTGTGCTGAGTGGCTGGCTGCTGCTGGTGAGATAAAAGCAACCGCTTTACATTTTTCCCTATTTTCGCATAAATTTTTTGGAAATGAACCTACACGAATATCAAGCCAAGGAGCTCCTGAAGAAGTACAATGTTCCTGTTCAGGAAGGAATACCGGTGGATACACCCGAAAAAGCAGAAGAAGCCTACAAACAATTGAAAGTTCAGTTTGGAAACAACTTTGCCGTGGTAAAAGCACAGATCCATGCGGGTGGTCGTGGTAAGGGAAAAATCCGTGGTACGGAACAACGTGGCGTGGCAGTTGCCAAAAGCGCGCAGGATGTGAAAGACATTGCCGGTAACCTGCTTGGTGGCACGCTGGTGACCATCCAAACCGGAGAAGCCGGTAAAGTGGTGAACAAAATACTGGTTGCGCAGGATGTTTATTATCCCGGTGCAAACCCTGTTAAAGAATTCTACCTCTCTATTCTCATGGACCGCGGCAACGGGCAGAACGTGATCATGTACAGCACCGAAGGCGGTATGGACATTGAAGAAGTGGCCCACAATACGCCCGATAAAATATTCAAGGAATGGGTACACCCCGGTGGTGGACTCCTGCCCTTCCAGGCAAGAAAGATCGCCTTCAACCTCGGTCTTTCGGGTGAGGCCTTCAAAAACTGTGTAAAATTCGTGACCAACCTATACAACGCTTATGTTGGACTGGATTGCGCCATGCTCGAAATCAACCCGCTCTTCAAAACATCCGATGAAAAAATCATCGCGGTGGATTGTAAGATGGGACTGGACGATAACGCGCTGATGCGCCATTCCGACCTGGAAGCGCTCCGTGATATTTCCGAAGAAGATCCTACGGAAGTGGAAGCAGGTAAATTTAACCTGAACTTCGTTAAACTGGATGGTAACGTAGGCTGTATGGTGAACGGCGCCGGACTGGCCATGGCCACCATGGATATGATCAAACTGAGCGGCGGTGAACCCGCGAACTTCCTCGACGTAGGCGGTACCGCAAACGCCACCACCGTTGAGGCCGGTTTCCGCATCATCCTGAAAGATCCTAAAGTAAAAGCTATCCTCATCAACATATTCGGTGGTATCGTTCGTTGCGACCGTGTTGCACAAGGTGTGATCGACGCGTACAAATCCATCGGGAACATTGAAGTGCCCATCATCGTTCGTTTACAGGGCACGAACGCCGAGGAAGCAAAGAAACTGATTGAAGAAAGCGGACTGAAAGTACAGAGCGCCATTTTGCTGAGCGAAGCGGCCGCACTGGTGAACAAGGCAGTAGCTTAGAAAGCATATTTTTGAACGTTTAATTTTGGATTTTGGATTGTAGTTGCTGCAATTCAAAATCCAAAGTTGTTTATAAGGGTGGTAGCTTCTTGAAAACTGTTCCGCCATTGATACTATTTTTTTAGGGTGGTTTAAAGCATGGGCCGGTCATTCGCCTGAATAATCAACCGCGTCTTTGTTTTGCAAACCATAAACGCTTTCCGCATCATTCAAAATTCATCATTCAACATTCAACATCAGATGTATGAAAGTTCTACTGGTAGAAGATGAACCAAACGTAGCCAGCCTGATCAACCGCGGACTTACCGAAGCAGGATACGGCATCACCGTGGCGCCCGACGGCAAAATGGGGCTGACACTCGCTTCCCAGTACGAATTTGATGTGATTATCCTGGACATTATGCTGCCCGGCATCAGTGGCATGGAAGTATGCAAAAGACTGCGCGAAGACCAGGTGCATACACCCATCCTGTTCCTCACCGCGTTGGGTACCACCGAAAATATCGTGGCCGGCCTGGATGCCGGTGGCGACGACTATCTCGTAAAACCCTTCAAATTCGCCGAACTGGAGGCCAGGATCAAATCCCTTACAAGACGCAAACACCTTGCGGTGCAGGAATCCAATGTATTGCAGGTAGCCGACCTTACACTGGATATGGGCGCTAAATCCGTTACCCGGAACGGCAATTTCATCGCCCTCACCTCAACGGAGTTCAGACTACTCGAATACTTTATGCGCAACAGGAACCGCGTACTATCCCGCATCGAAATACTCGAACACGTCTGGAGCATTGATTTTAATATGGGTACCAATGTTGTGGATGTTTATGTAAATTACCTCCGTAAAAAGATAGACAAGGAAAGCGATCATAAACTCATTCATACCGTCATCGGAATGGGTTATATGATGAAAGCATGATATCATGCAGATACAAACGAAAACTGCCATACTGTTCACCCTGCTTACCGCCACTGTTGTATTCATACTCAGCATGGCCATTTATTATTTCTCCAACAAATACGCTTACAACGATTTTTATAAAAGACTGGAATTGCGCGCCCGTATTTCCGCCAAATTCCGTTTTGAACAGGACCAGGTATCCACGGAAGCGTTCCGTACCATTCAAAAGCAATACCTGGAAACACTGCCCGAAGAAAAAGCCTTTATCGTAAAAGTTAACAGGGAAACGGGCCAGCCGCAACCGGCTAAAGACAACCCGCTTCCCATGTCGTACATGCGGAACATCATCAAAGCAAAGGGGGGAACGGTTTACCACCAGTTGAAACTCCGCCATTTCGCCGGGATATTCTACCGGGATGAAACGGGCGACTACCTGGTGATCAAATCCGCGACCAACAACTACGTGAACGAGAGCCTGGAGCACCTGCGCGATATCCTGATCGTAACTTTCATTTCTTCCGTCATCTTTATTTTCACCGTAGGTCTCTTCTTTTCAAGACGCACGTTTCAACCTGTCCGCGACATTACGGCGCGCTTCAAAGAAATCAGCGTGGGCAACCTTCACCTTCGTTTACCCGAGACCGGTAATACCGACGAAATCGCGGAACTCACCCAAACCTTCAACCAAATGCTGGACCGGTTGCAAACGGCCTTCGAAACACAAAATAATTTCATCAGCAACGCGTCCCACGAATTCCGTACACCCCTTACCACCATTATCGGAGAAGCTGATTACGCCCTTTCAAAAGACCGGAACGCGGAAGCCTACCGACAGAGCCTTACCACCATCGTTTCCGAAGCGGAGAAACTGCAACAACTGACCCGCGGCCTGCTCGCGCTCGCACAATCCGGGTTCGACGGGAAAAAACAACATTGGGAAACCATCCGTGTGGACCAATTGCTGTTCGATGTGAAAGAACATGTGGACGCGATAGATCCGGCCAATAAGGTACACATCTACATGGGTCAACTCCCCACGGATGAAAACGAAATCACCACGCAGGGCAGTTACAGTCTACTCAGGATCGCCATTGGCAATATCGTCATGAACGCCTGTAAATATTCCGGCAACCGCAAGGTGTCCGTTAAAATGGAAGTGGAAGACGGCTTCATCCATGTGACCGTGGCCGATAGCGGCATCGGCATCCCTTCCGCGGAACTCAAGCATATTTACGACCCTTTCTTCCGCGCCTCTAATACCGGCAACTACGAAGGCTATGGCATCGGACTGCCCCTCGCCAACAACATCATCCGCATCCACAAAGGGAAACTTCATGTGCAGTCGCAGGAAAAAATAGGCACCACCGTCCGTATTTCCCTCCCCTGTATTTAAACATTTCTAATCTCATTCTAATCTCATTATAATCCATCTCTAACCATTCATTTAAGCCATTCTAATGTTGCAACATCAGATTTGTGGTAATAAAAAAATGGCAAATGAGACATATTTTAGTACCTACCGACTTCACGACCGCTTCCCTCAAAATGGTGGAACAAGCCATTAAAACGCTGGATGGGCAGAAGTTAGACATTATACTTTTCCATGCCTTCGAACTGCCTTTTTTCGTTTCCGACCTGGTTGGATCCGCGAAAAGACAGCCCTATCACGACCTGGTAACGGATGAGTTCAGGAACGCCTGCAAACAATTGAAGGACCAATATCCCCGCAGCATCCACCGCATTCAGTTCCGTTTTATGCAGGGCGATACCGTATCCCTTTTCCGCAATTTCCTGGATGCCAACGAGATCGATATGATCGTTTGTCCGGACTATTACCAATACCGGAAAGTGCACGAACGCAGCATCAATCCAACCACATTCTTCAAAAAAGCCGGTATCCCTGTACTTACAGCGCTGGAACCGAGGAAAAAAGAAGTGACCTATACCATTCAGAAAGCCATTGAGCCGGCGCTGTCGTTTGTAAAGAACTGAGCCATGCCGGGGCAAAGAAGTAAAACCGAGGAAATATGCTATTGAAGAAAAACATACCGTTCAGATACACTTTCGGAAAAATAAGGTACGAACTGCTGGTGATACTCCTGTATGCCTCGCTGATCGCGATCGTATATGATACTTACCATTTCACAAGAATCTCCATTCCCATCGCCGTACCCACCATCCTGGGCACGGTGATCTCCCTCCTGCTGGGTTTCCGGAGCAACCAGGCCTACGACAGGTGGTGGGAGGCCCGGCACATCTGGGGCGCCATCGTGAACGATTCCAGGACCCTGGCCCGTCAGATTATGAATTATACACGCGCCCAATATGAGGCCGATGAAGTGGCGCGATTCCGTGAGCGCGTGGTGCGCAGGCAGATTGCCTGGAACTACAGTCTGGGTCAACACCTGCGCGACCAGCCTTCGGCCAGGGGATTGGAAAAGCACCTCACCAAAAGAGACATCGAATTCATCCGGGAAGTTGACAATGTGCCCACCGCCCTCCTGGAACTTCAGGGGCGCGACCTCGCCCTCGCCCTGGAAGAAGGCTGGATCAACCGTTACCAGCAGGTGGAAATAGACCAGACGCTTTCACGGCTCTGCGATGCCATGGGCAAATGCGAACGCATCAAGAATACCGTGTTCCCCAGTACTTACAGCCTGTACATTCATCTCGCGCTGATGCTGTTCATCTGCCTGCTGCCTTTCGGGGTGATCGAATATTTCGGCTTGTTTGAAGTGCCGCTGGTAGTAGCCATATCCGCCTGCTTTCTGCTCATAGAGAAAATGGCCATCCACCTCCAGGATCCATTTGAAAACAAACCCACGGACACCCCGGTTACCACCATCGCAAGGAGTATTGAAAAGAACCTGCTGCAACTCTGTCAATTTGAAAAAGCAGAAGATCCGCATGAGCCTGAAATGCCTGTTGTTGAAGAGAAAGAGCACTATTTTGTAATGTGATTATACAAAAAGGAAGGATGCTTTATTAAATGCTGTTTTCCATGAAATAAGCAGCGGCCAATCCCGAATCCTTCCTAGTTTTGCGCCATGATCCAGGCATATAACTTCCTCGCAAGCTGGCAATTGTTCCCCGAAAAAGGTGTTTATGAAAAAGGCGAACGCCCGAAATCAGGGACCTACCGCATCAGCAATGGACAAGAAACGGACACCCCTAGCATCGTGGTGAACATGAGCTGGGTAACATTGGAAAACCAATCGTTCGCTTCAACCTATACTGTTCCCGCGGATGGAACACGTTATCCCACGGCAGACAATGCCATGGCGGATGAAATTTCAGCGCGCTTCCCTGATGGTATTACCTTCGAAACGATCTTTTATAAAAACGAAAATCCCGTTGTTGAAATACGGCACGAAATTATGCCGAACGGTTACCTGCGCGTCACCCGCAAACACCTGGGAGTGGAAGTCTTCACCAATGTGGAGTATTACCATAAACAAATGAATGTACTGCCTTATTCAGCATCCGTTTCCGGAGCGGTGATCAGGCCCACGGAAGAAGGGATGATCCGCCACAAGGCGTTAACCGCCATGGAGGAACAGACCAATATGCAGCTGGAACAAATCAGGAAGCAGATCGAATTGCTGGCCTTGCAGGCACAGGAAATACAGAAAAGAAAGGAATTGTCGATGATGATTTACGGGGCGAAACTGAGTTTTCAACCCGTTATCGGGCAGGTGTATTACCTGTATGAAAAGAAGGACGGGAGTTACACCATTTCCATGATCAGTCCTAAGGAATGGGGCGGTGGAGCCGGCCCATTCCTTAGGCCAATAGCTCCTGTGAAGCTATTGGCCGATCATACATGGATGGAAGTTTCTTAAGGTTTAATTGGCGGTTTCGGTAAAATAAAAGCCTTCTTCGCTTAATACGAAGCCGGGAGGAACAAATGAAAAGAACGCTTCATTGATCAGCTCCCTGATCTCTTTTTGGTGGTGCGCTTGCTGCGGTGGTAATGCACAGGCCCTTTGCCAGGAATGCACTTTATACAGTGCGATTTTACTGGTTTCCTGTACCCAGGATTCCGCGATCATAAAACGATCGGCGATGTAATCCTGCTGGTTGAGTAGCAGTTGGTTCATAGTTAACCGGATTTTAGTTTTCAAAAGGTATGTAGGATACAAAAAAATAAAACGCAAGGCGCTTTTCAAAATTGTGTCCTGCCCAATATAATCCTCAAAACACCGTTATTTTCAGGCATTTCGTTAATGGCTGGTTATCATGCAAGCCTTTGCGTAAAAGGCACATGTTAATGGCAGGTTAAGGCCACCAATTCAGGCGCCTCACCTTACGATTTTCCCTAATTTTTGTATTGTAAAACAAAGCCGGGTTCGTTACTATGTTGACACTTGTTACCACTGTTGATGGCTTTTCGAGGGATTTGCTGGACCAGGTAAACGATGCGGTAATAGCATTGGACAACGACTTCCGCATCGTTTACAGCAATGCCGCGGCCGCGAAATTGTATGAGCTTATTTCAAAAAACGGACTTGGAAAAAGACTTTCCGAGCTCCATGTTTTCGAGTACCCTGAAGGATCCAGAGATACAGTGATGCAGTCCCTTTTGGAACAAAAGTCATGGAAAGGTGAGATGAGCTTCATCAATAGCGCCGGAGAACAGATTCACCTGCTGAGTAGTGTGAACGAATATTACAAGGATGGAAAAAAGATTGGTTATATAGGCATCAGCAAAGACATTACCGCGCTGAAGATTTCCTCGCACCAACTTGAGCAGACTTTGGCGCACAATCAGCAGATGCTGGACGGCATCAGTGAAGGCATCGTTTTGTACAACAGGGATGGTGCCGTGGTAAGCTGTAACCGGAATGCGGAATACATCCTGGAGATGGACCAGTCCACACTGGGGCAATGGTTCCTTCCCCCTATAGAATGGCATGTGCACAGGAAAGACATGAGTATGGTGCTGTTAACGGAACACCCCATTTACAAAGCTTTTCTGGCAGGCACCGCTCTCCGCAACCAGGTGATCGGTATTGAAATAAACGAGCGCATCAAATGGCTTTCGCTCAACATTAGTCCCGTACTGGATCCGGGCAACAGCAACCCAGTTGCCGCGGCCATCAGCTTCCGTGATATATCCCGCCAGGTGGAACTGGAAAACAAATTCAACCAGGGAGAAACCATGTTCAAATCGTTCATGAACAATACTCCTTCCCTTAACTGGATCACCTCAGCAGAGGGTAATATGATCTTCTTCAACAGGAAAAGTCTGCGGGAATTCAGGTTTGATACGAATGTGATCGGGAAGAACATTTATGAGCTTTTCCCCAAAGAAGCCGCGGAAGATTTCCAACGCAACAACAAAGAAGTACTCAAACAAAACCGGACCATTATAGCCGTTGAAAAAGTCCCCACCCCGCAGGGTAAAACACGGAGCTTCCTTGTAATGAAATTCCCCCTGCGCATGAACGACAATACCATTGCCATTGGTGGTACGGGTATGGACATCACGGAACAACTTGAGATGGAAGAGGCGCTGCGCAACCAACAGCTTTCCTTCCAGAAAGATATTGTACGCGCCACCATAGAAGGCCAGGAAAAAGAAAGGGCTGAAATTGGCCGTCAGTTGCATGAAAGTGTGGGCCAGGTGCTTTCCACCACCAAACTTTATATTGATCTGCAGTTGCAGGAAGGTAAAATAAACGAAGCCCTGCTGGTGAAAAGCACCAAATACCTCAGCGACGCCATCGAGGAAATCAGGTTCCTTTCCGGAGCGCTGACCCCACAGGTATTGCGCGACATCGGCCTTACCGCTTCCATCCGTGAACTCACCGATCCATTGATCAATACAGGGAAACTAATGGTAGAACTTGATATTGATGAAGAAGCCGATTCAGCTATCGATATCGATTCAAAACTCACCGTCCTCCGCATCATCCAGGAGCAATTGAACAACATCGCCAGGCACTCCCAGGCCGCCTCCTGCCGTATTTCATTGCGACAAAAAGGTAGCCGGTTAACGCTTTCCATTGCCGACGATGGTATTGGTTTTATACCCGAACTGGAAATGAGCAGCGGGCTCACCAATATCAAATACAGGGTAGACTCCTATCACGGCGATTTCAACCTGGACGCGGCCCCGGGAAAAGGATGCACGCTCAGGGTTAGTCTGCCCATTTCCTGAAAATGCTCTACCTTTCAGGAAACCTTTTTATATGAACAAGTTCCTTATAATGGTATGCTTCGCAGGCATCCTTTCGTCCTGTAGCGAAAGCCAGCAGCAAGCCGCCAAACGTGCCGCGGAAGAAACCAAAGAAACAGCCAGCACACTCGTGAACACCGTAGCGAGCGGCGGCGTAACAGGGATATATGAAGGACTCCTCCCCTGCGCCGATTGCGCCGGAATTGAAACACGCATTTACCTTTTTGCCGACAGTAGTTTCGTGGAGAACAGCCTCTACCTCGGAAAACCCAATGCCACCACTTTTACCGCCAGCGGAAAATGGCGCCAGGAAAGCGGCACCATCACCCTTTCCCAAACAGGTTCCGCCCAAAAATACAAACTCGGTATCAGCAAACTCACCATGCTCGATACGGAAGGAAAGGAAATCCAAAGCAGTCTGAAAGACCGCTATATTCTGGCCAAAACCGGCGACTTTTAGCCTATATTTGCCGGCTCACCATGATTACCCAGGAAACCATACAGCAGATCATTTCCCGCATCGATGTGATAGATGTTGTAGGAAGTTTCGTGAAGTTGAAGAAACGCGGCACCAACTATATGGGGCTGTGCCCGTTCCACAACGAAAAATCGCCCTCTTTCACGGTATCTCCCGTAAAGGAGATTTACAAATGTTTTGGTTGCGGGAAAAGCGGCAACGCCATCGGCTTCCTGATGGAACACGAGAAATACTCGTATGTGGAAGCGCTGCGCTGGCTCGCCAACCGCTACAACATTGAGGTGGAAGAAACAGCGGTGAGCCCGGAAAGATTGCTGCAGCAACAAGCCGCGGAAAGTCTTTACATCCTGAACACCTTCGCCCAGAAATTTTTCTCCGATTTTTTATGGAACGAAGAAGAAGGCCAGGATATAGGATTGAGCTACCTCAAAGAACGGGGCTTCAATGAAGAGATCATCCGGAAATTCCAACTGGGCTATTCCCCGGAATCCAGGACGCATTTCTCGCAACACGCCCTTAAAAACCAATACAACCCCGAACTTTTACAGAAGTCGGGACTGGTGGTATTCCGCAACGATGAAGCCATCGACAACTACCGGGGCAGGATCATCTTCCCCATCCACAACCAGACCGGGAAAGTAATCGGCTTCGGTGCCCGTATCATCAAAAAGAACGACAAAGCGCCGAAGTACATCAACACACCAGAGAACGATATCTACGTAAAAAGCAGGATACTCTACGGTTCTTACTTCGCACGACAGGCAATTGATAAAGCCAACGAATGCCTGCTCGTGGAAGGTTATACCGATGTGATCTCCCTGCACCAGGCCGGCATCGAGAACGTGGTGGCCAGTGGAGGTACTTCTCTTACCGTGGACCAACTCCGGCTCATCAGGAAATACACCCCAAACCTTACCATTGTATACGATGGCGACGGGGCCGGGGTAAAAGCAGCGTTGCGCGGACTGGACCTCGCCCTGGAAGAAGGATTGAACGTAAAACTGGTACTCATTCCTGACAAAGAGGACCCGGATAGTTACGTCAATAAGGTAGGCGCCACCGCTTTCCGCGAATTCGTGGCCACCAACAAAAAGGATTTTATTCTTTTCCAGCTCGAAGTGGCCCTGAAAGACGCGGGTGCCGACGCGGCAAAGAAATCGCAGGTGGTGAGCCAGATCGCGGAAACCATTTCCAGGATCAACAAAACAGAAGATTTTACCAAACAGCAGGATTATATCCGGCAGTCTTCGGAAATCCTGAAGATCGATGAATCAGGGCTGCACAACCTGGTGAATAAATTCATCCGGGAACGCATCGGCAAAGAAGAAAAAGCACAGTTCCAGCAGGATCAGGGCCCCGCTTACACGGAAATGCCGCCTGATGAAGTATTCGCGGATGAACAAACCGACAGCTTCCAGCTCCTCTACAAAGATGAACAGCAGGAAAGAGCCGTGGTGCGTGCCCTGCTGGAATTCGGATTAAAAGAATGGGACGAGACATTAAAAGTGGCCGATTATTTCTTCTCCGAAAACGTGGAAGATGATTTGTTCGACAACAAACAACTGCTGAATGTTCTCCACCTTTATAAACAATGGTACGATGCGGGGAAGGAACCGGTTCCGAAAGACTTTATCTACGCCGAGGACCGCGACATCAGTACGCTGGTGGTGGGTTTGATGGACTTCCCTTATGAACTCAGCGATAAGTGGAAAGAACAATTCGATATGCCCGTGCAGGAACGCGAGGCGCGTTACCGGGAAGAAGTGGAAGGCACACTCAACTACCTCAAACTAAGGAAGATCAAGCGCCTGATAGATATGAACCAACAGGATATGGCCCGCCCGCATTCACTGGAAGAGCAGCTTACGCTCATGCAAACGCACCAGCACCTCAAACAACTGGAGATCGAACTCACCCGCCGTTCAGGCACCGTCATCGTTAAATAGGGCCGCCACTTTATTCGCCTGCAAAAGATGCCTTTCATGGTGGGCCACCATCATCCGCAGGTTATCTCCTAAACGGAGTTGCAACATGCCCGTCATGGCGAACGGCACTTTCAACTGCTGGATGTTCACTCTTCTGGCGCGCTCCACCACGTCTTCCAGTTCATCCAACTGGTTGTAATAGGTATTGAAGATTTCTTCCATTTCCCAATCTGATGGTTGGGGTTGCAGAAAACCGGGTGTTCTCATCCGGCTGATCTGCCCGTTTTCACCGGGCAGCGTTTTTTGGTATAGCCAGTTGCCCAGCCAGCCCGGTTTGAAAAGATCGGATTGGTCCAATGGCGCGTTTTCCATCTTTTTGGCGATGGTGCGCAGGTAAATGCCGTGGCTGATGTTGAGGTGGTCGAATATCTCAATGATGCTCCATTGCTGGTCGCCAGGCTTTTTTTTCAACAGCGTGGGATGCATGGAGGAAAAAGCGGATGCTGATTTACGGATAAGGTCGATCCTGTCGGAAAGTTCATTCAACAGCGCGTTTTTGCTGAAAACCATAAGCACTGTGGTTTGGGGTTCCCTGCAATATCCGTAATTACCGCCAACGTAAATGGGTATTTTAGCCGATCACTTTTCGGAAGGATTCTTCTTACCTTCCACCAGCATTTCGAGTGTGGCCGATACGCGCCGAAGGCGTGTTTCGGGCCTTTTTGCCGTATTAATCCAGGTAACGAATTCCTTTTTATTGGTGAAGGAAAGCGTTTCAAAGAACCGCTCCGCTTTGGCATTCTTTTTCATTTCCTCCAGCAGATCCTCGGGAATGGAAACGGCGCGTTTTTTTACGTCTACACCTTCGGCGGCAACCGCCACGCCATTGTTGGCGGAAGCGCGTGTCATTACCGGAATCATTTCTTCCTTTTTGAAACGGATAGCACTCCATACATTGTCGATGGCCACCTGCCGTACGGCTTCGTACCCGTTTTCTTTCAGGGTATCCCAGCTGCAATCCCGGTTAAGATCGCACACGATTTTGGAAGAAGACTTCGGGTAGCTGATCCACAGTTTGGATTCGCTGTGCAAAGCGGGAAGCACTTCCTTCAGAATGGTGTTCAACTGGTTACCGTTCAATGCGAAAACAAGCGCGAAATCAATCTTCTTGTTTTTCAGCAATGGGGTAACGTTTTTCGAGAAAGTCATCTTTACGAATAACTTCTCGATGGCGGAAGGAAGCCCCTGAATCAGTACGTTCTTTTCTTCCTTGTATTGTAGCTTTTCGAAAAGGGTCTGCGACATGCCAGACAAGATTTGAGTGATAAGATGCTGCAAATTTAAGAAAAAAAGAGGGCCTGCCGTAGTATTGGCAGGCCCTTCAGGAGAAATATCGTTTTTATTTTACGGGTTTGTAGAACTTCAGCGCTTCATCCATTTGCTTCTCCAGCTCCTGGATCCGGCGTTCAGGATCAGGGTGGGTGCTCAGGAATTCGGGCTGACCACCACTTCCACCCGCGGCCATTCTTTGCCATAAACCTATGGCTTCCCGTGGATTATAACCAGCCATGGCTGCGAACCGAAGTCCCAGTTTGTCGGCTTCCAACTCCTGTTTCCTGCTATGCGGAAGGGTGCCGAAAACGTTGCTACCTACCCCATATGCCGTCATAAAAAGATTTTGCGTAACAGCAGGTTTGCTGGCCATGGCCACTGAAAGCGCGGCGCCCCCCACCTGCTGCAAGAGTCCCTGGCTCATGCGTTCGGAACCGTGTTTGGCTAGTGCGTGCGCCACTTCGTGCCCCACTACCACAGCCAATGCGGCTTCGTTTTGTGTGATGGGCAGCAACCCGGTGTACACTACTATTTTTCCACCAGGCATACACCAGGCATTCGCTTCATTAGAATTTACGAGATTGTATTCCCATTTATACCCGCTCAATTCTTCGCCTAAACCCTGCTGCGTATAGTAAGAAGTAACGGCGTTGGCTATACGCTGCCCCACACGACGCACCATTTCAGCGTCTTTGCTGGCTGAGGGCGCTACAACTTTGTTCTGGGAAAGAAATGTGGTGTATTCCTGTTGCGCCATGGTCTGCAATTCGGCTTCCGGTACCAGTGAAAGCTGGTTGCGGCCGGTAATTGGGTTTTTGGCGCAGGATGCCAGGAAAGAAATGGCTACCAGGGGAAGTATAATACGTTTCATACTTTTTGTTTCTTCGTTAATAATGCTGATCGTTCCAATAATATCCTACCAGATTCAATTTTCGTACCAAGCCCCTGAACTGCCGTATTAAAGTTCGCCCCGTCTTCTGTCCCTGCGTTTGTCCCTGTATTTCAGAATGGGCACTTTGCTTTCATTTCCACGTAAAATGCGTCCGATGTTCTTCTGGTGCGTAAGTATCACGAGTAATGCCACTACTACGGCGAAGATTCGGTAAGCGTGGTTGTCTACATTAAAAATGATCAGGATAAATACGGGAAACGCCAGACTGGCGAGAATAGAGCTGAGGGAAACAAAGCGGGTGAGGTAAAGCACGAAGAGGAATACGCCCACACAACCGAGTGCCGTCCAGGGCGAAACGCCCAATACCAGTCCAAAGAGCGTCGCCACCCCCTTTCCCCCTCTGAACTGCGCCCAGATCGGGAAGATATGACCCAATACGGCGCACATTCCCAAAGCGATCTGGAAGTTCGTGCGTGCAAATTCATCAATGGCGTAATCAGGTAACAGGAAGGCCAGTTTCACGGCCAGGAATCCCTTGAGCATATCTATAACCATGACGAGGGTGCCCCATTTTGATCCAAGTACACGGTAGGTGTTGGTGGCGCCTGCGTTGCCGCTGCCATAATCGCGGATATCGATACCGAAAAATGACCGGCTCACCCATACCGAGGTGGGAACAGAGCCTATCAGATAAGCTGCGATGACGAGTAAAATTTGATACATGCCTGCTACTACTAATTTAAAGGAACTCTAAGTTAAGAAATTCCGGCTCAATTCTTTACAGAAAAGAGCAAAGAAATCCACTTATCCTTACTTTTTTCCGCTTGTAAGTTGAACCGGGTTTCGGGGAACACAGCGAGCATATCCGTCCTGTCTTCCTGCAACAAACCGCTCAACAACACATAATCATTGGCTGCGGCCTGAATAGCGGCCAGGTTTCCGAGGATGATGTGCTTGTTGATATTGGCCAGTACAATGGAGAACGTTTCGCTGGCCGGAATATTATCCGACTGGATAAGTTCGGTGCGGGAGCAGGCGTTCCGTTCAAGGTTTTCGGCGGCGTTCTCAATGCTCCACGAATCATTGTCGATCGCCAGGATTCGTGCGGCCCCCTCTTTTTCGGCGAGAATGGCGAGAATACCGGTGCCGGTGCCGTAATCCACTACGGAAGCGCCATTCAGCGGAAGGTTTTCCATATGGGCGATCATCATGGACGTAGTGGCGTGGTGCCCGGTTCCGAAACTCATCTTCGGGGTAATCAGCAGTTCGTGTTTCACATGTTGCAACGGCGCGTGAAAATGGGCGCGGATGCCACAGTAGTCGCCTACCACCACAGGATCGAAATTGGATTCCCATACCGCATTCCAGTTGGTAGGTTCAATGGTTTCCGTGGTAAAGGGCGTGTTCTTCTCTTCCAGCAGGCTTTTTACCGCTTCCGCCGCCAGGTCGGCTTCGGGGATGAAGGCGATCAGTTCCGAAGGATGTTCTTCAAATCCTTCAAATTTCAATTCCGAAAGCTCCGCGATAAGGATTTGCTGTAGTGTTTCTTCAGCAGTCCTTATGGTGTATTTGATATAGTTCATTTCTATTTATTAAAACTTGTTTGGCGCCGGCATCCGTTATTTTCTGTTCAATTGCTGGTGAAAAAACATTTTCAGTATTTTTTAATGAAAACCTACTGCAACTCAAACAGGGCAAGGGTTTCAGGGGAAACCGGGGTTGAAGTACCGGTGCCACCGACGTTGTTTTCCCTGGGGTGCTACCGTGTTTTGCGCTGGAAAATACCGTTTTAAAACATGAATAGTTGCTCCCAAATAAGATCAAAAAAAGAGGCCGCATCGTTACGGATGCAGCCTCTTGTATTTTCAGCGAAGCGATCTGCTTATTCGGCAGGCTGCCTGTCGCCTCTTTGTTCTCTTGGTTCGCGCTGCGCCTGCTCCGGTTTCGGCATCAGCACTTTGCGGGAGAGTTTAAACTTACCGGTCTTCTGGTCGAGACCGATCAGTTTTACTTTAATGGATTCACCTTCTTTCAATACACCTTCCAGTGTTTCAAGGCGTTTCCAGGATACTTCACTGATGTGGAGCAATCCTTGTTTGCCCGGCATGAATTCAACGAAGGCGCCGTAAGGCATAATAGACTTCACCGTAGCTTCATACTCCTCTCCCACTTCTGGAACAGCGACGATGCCTTTCAGCCATCTAACCGCCTTATCCAGTCCTTCTTTAGCGGGGCTGAACACACTAACTTCACCCTGGTTGCCTACTTCTTCAATATTGATCGTAGTACCTGTTTCACGTTGGATTTCCTGGATCACTTTACCACCTGGCCCGATTACCGCACCGATGTATTCTTTATCGATGAACATTTTGATCATGCGTGGCGCATGTGGTTTCACCTCTTCGCGGTGTGCAGGCGTGCAGGCGTACATCTGCTCCAGGATGTGCATCCGGGCTTCTTTGGCCTGGTTCAACGCTTCCATCATAGTCTGCATGCTGAGGCCATCAATTTTGATGTCCATCTGAACACCACAGATGCCATCGCGGGTACCGGTTACTTTAAAGTCCATATCACCGAGGTGATCTTCGTCACCGAGGATATCGGTCAGGATGGCGTATTTGCCATCGGAAGGACGGGTGATCAATCCCATGGCGATACCGCCCACGTGCTTGGGGAAAGGAACACCGGCGTCCATCAAGGCGAGGGAACCCGCACAAACAGTGGCCATGGAAGATGAACCGTTGGATTCGAGGATATCACTCACCACACGAACGGTGTAAGGATATTCGTTGCCCGGCATCATTTGCTTCAGCGAGCGCATGGCGAGGTTACCGTGTCCTACTTCACGACGGCCGGGGCCGCGCATCATTTTCGCTTCTCCGGTGGAGAACGGCGGGAAATTATAGTGCAGGATGAATTTGGTATAGTTACTTACCGCGGCGCTTTCCACCAGCAGCTCATCGAGAGGCGTACCGAGTGTAACGGTAGTGAGCGACTGCGTTTCACCACGGGTGAACAGTGCGGAACCGTGCGGCGTGGGCAATACATCGATTTCCATATCAAGGGGACGCACCTGGTTGAGCTGACGTCCGTCCAAACGGGTACGGTCGTCGAGGATCATATTACGTACCACTTCCCACTGGAGGTCTTCGAAATATTTCTTCGCGAGTTTTTTATCGACATCGGTAATTTCTTCACCGAAGCTGGCGATGGTTTCTTCTTTCAGCAATGCATAAGCGTCGGAACGGTCATGCTTCGCGGAAGCGCTTTTGGATATCTGGTACATCCTGTCTTTCGCGAAGGCTTCCACTTTTGCTTTCACTTCTTCGTTCTGAACAGGCTTGGGGTAATCGCGTTTGGTGGTAACGCCCACTGCGTCGCGGAGTTCCTGTTGCGCTTTGATCTGGATCTTGATGGCTTCGTGGGCGATCTCGAGTGCTTTCACGAGGTCGGCTTCGGAGCATTCTTTGGATTCGCCTTCCACCATCATCAGGTTCTTTTCAGTGGCGGCGATGATGAAATCCATATCGGCGGTGGCGAGTTCGGTACGGGTGGGATTCACTTTGAATTCACCTGCAATACGGGCCACGCGCACTTCTGAAATAATTTCTTTAATGGGCACGTCAGACACGGCGAGTGCGGCGGAAGCGGCGAGACAGGCCATAGCGTCGGGCAATACCTCGGGGTCAGAAGACACGAGTGTTACCAGCACCTGTACATCGCAAAAATAATCTTCCGGGAACAGGGGGCGCAATGCGCGGTCGATAAGGCGGCTCACCAGCACTTCGTAATCGCTGAGGCGGCCTTCTCTTTTAAAGAAAGAGCCGGGGATACGTCCTGCGGAAGCGAACTTCTCGGTATAATCCACGGTAAGGGGGAAGAATTCCTGCCCTTCGCGTGGTTCTTTATTGGCCACCACGGTGGCGAGAATAATACAGTTGCCCTCGCGAACGGTAACGGAACCGTGCGCCTGGCGGGCGAGGCGACCTGTTTCGATGGTAACGGTACGTCCGCCACCCAGGTCGAAGGATTTGCTGATAGGCTGAGAAAGCATAACTTTTTTCAGTTTACTGGAGTGGTCAGTATTTTCCGGCAAGCGGGAACAATACTGGCTCCGGATGAAGGATCTGATTCAACGGATCGGTCAGAAAATTGTGCATATACAAAAAAACGATTCCCAACCGGACATAGCGCAGTTGGGAATTGTTAGTATCATGTATGGGAATTATTTTCTGAGACCCAGCTTTTCAATCAATGCACGGTACCCCTGGAGGTTGTGCTTGCTGAGGTAGGTAAGCAACCTTTTACGTTGACCAACCATTTTCATCAGACCACGGTGGGTTGAAAAATCTTTTTTGTTGGCCTGCAGGTGCTTTGAAATGTGCGAAATACGCTCAGTGAGCAAAGCAATCTGCCCTTCAATTGAACCGGTATTGGTAGCTTTCCCGCCAAACTCTGCGAAAATATTCGCTCTTTTTTCAGTTGTTAAGTAAGACATTTTGTCAAAAATAATTTAATCTCTCTATTTTAATCGTCTGCAAAGGTAAGCCCTGATTTCGGTTTGGCAAAATTATTTAAAACCAACATCGGCACAAATTTTACCAGGTGCCGTAAACTGCCTCAATACCCTTAATTTTGAGCGCATTACAAATATGAGTAACACCTTTTTTTTCGCCATCATAGGATGCGGGCGCATCAGCCGCAGGCACACCGCCGCCATGCAACTGACCGGCACCGTTTCGGCAGTTTGCGATAATGATTTTGCCGCCGCTGAAAAACTGGCGGAAGAAACGGGTGCGAAAGCCTATACTGCTGTAGACGAAATGCTGGCGGCCCACCCTGAGGTTCAGTTGGTGGCTATCTGTTCCCCGAACGGCTATCATGCGGAACATACGATCAAAAGCTTACAGGCCGGTAAGCATGTGCTGTGTGAAAAGCCCCTTTGTATTGATTCCAGGGCCGGATGGCAGATGCTGGAAACCGCCCGGTTGTGTAACCGGCATTTATGGGTGGTGAAAGCGGCCCGGTATTTCCCGGCGGTGATTGCGCTGAAGCAAGCCATCTCCGAAGGAAAAATGGGAAAACTCCTGAGCTTCCAACTCAACTGCACCTGGAACAGGCCCGTTTCCTATTTTGAAAACACCTGGCGCGGCAAGCTATTCCCCGATGGCGGCATTCTTTATACCCAGTTCAGTCATTATATTGACGCGCTGTATTGGCTGGCTGGAAAACCTGTTCTGGCGAGCGGCTTCCGTACCAATACCCTGCATAAAGGCGTTATAGAAACCGAAGACACCGGGGTAGCCGTGCTGCAAATGGAAAATGGCGCTATAGGCAATATCCACTGGACGGTAAACGGCACTAATAAGAACATGGAAATTTCGATGCTGCTGGTGGGTGAAGAAGCAACAGTGAAACTAGGTGGAAACAACATGCAGGAACTGGTGTTTCAACAATGGAATGATCCGTCATGCCAAATTTCTCCCTCAGACATGCCCGCTTCGGTGCATACAAAAATGTATGAAGAGATTGGTGATATACTACGGGGAGCAACCGCCAGGTCAATTACAAATGGTATGGAGGCGTTGGCATGCGTTGAAATAATATCACTCATCTACGAGCATTGCACCTTAAAAAACTGAAGCGCCGCACTTGAGTACACCTGCAACAATATTGGTATATGCTGAAACGGAGCCACTCAGGCTTTCGTACATTCTCCGCACGCTCTTTGGTGAATGGTATACATACTCCTATGTCATTACTACCGACAAAACACATTTTGAAAACTGGGAGGGACCTGGCATCAATTACAGTCCGGCAAAAGTCAGGAAAAACGAACTACATATCATTCCCGAGGGGCTGCTCAGCGAATCATCCATCCGGGAAAGAAAACCGGTCACGGCTGGCAGCCACACCTCGGCAATACTCTTTCCTTCGACGCGGCAGGACGATATGGGCTTCGATATTTTTTCCGCGGCATTCTGGCTGCTTTCGCGCATGGAAGAATACCTGCCTTTTCAATCCGATGCACATGGAAGATTTGAAGCACGGGAAAGCATTGCACATGCCTGCAACTTTCTTTCCGTGCCTATTATACAGTACTGGATGCAGGAGCTGCTTTCTAAAATCAAACAAAGGAACAGCGCATTCCCACTCCATAAACCGGCCTGCCACGCACTTACCACCATTGATGTTGACCAGGCTTACGCGTTTCTTAACCGTGGATGTTTTCAACAATTCAAAACAGTCTTCAATTCCCTGATGCTGCGTAAATCACACCTATTAAGAAGCCAGTTAAAAACGGTTTTTCTTAAAAGGAATGATCCATACGATACCTATAATTACCTGTTCCACATGGCAGAGGAAACCAAAGAGAAAATACTCTTTTTCTTTCTGCTTGGCGGAGACTCCATCTACGATAAAGGTGTTCCTGCGCCGGAAGCGCTGCGCGCTTTAATAAGAAGAATATCCTCAAAGCATGAAACCGGTATTCACCCATCGTACAATACGATGCAAAACGAAGCGTTGCTACAGGAAGAGATCAGCCGTTTCAAAACGTTTTCAGGCTTCGCTGCCGAAAATGCGCGGCAACACTACATCCGGTTGTCTATCCCAGAAACCTACCGCCATTACGCTAACAATAACATCGCGCACGATTACTCTATGGGCTACAGCACACAACCGGGTTTCAGGGCCGGAACGGCGCTCCCATTCAATTGGTTCGATCTGAAACGCAATACCGTTACCCCCCTGCAGGTACACCCCTTCTGTTATATGGACGTAACACTTTTCGAGGCGCTGAAATTAACCGCCGACGAGGCCCGCAAGATGATCCGCAACCTTTTTATGGAAGTAAAAAACTGCGGTGGAACATTCATTTCCATCTGGCACAACAATACAGTTTCAGGTTTCGGAGAATGGGCCTCCTGGAAAGAAGTATTTGAGTTCAGTCTTCAACTCAGTCATTCCATCGATATTGAAAAATAGAAAAAAAATAATCGTCTCTGTATTGTCGGACCTCGTTTCCGACCAACGCATCCACCGGGTAGCGCTTTACCTGCAGGAGCGGAACATGGAAGTTCTTGTGCTGGGCAGATCCGTCGCCGGGTCGCCTGCAATGCTACCGCGCCCCTACGCTTTTAAACGCATTCACTGCTTTTTTACCCGTGGCGTGTTGCAATATGCCGAATTCAACCTGAAACTGTTCTTCCGGCTGCTTTTCACAAGGTATGACCTGCTGCTTTCCAACGACCTCGACACGCTGTTGCCTAATAGAATAGCCGCAACTTTAAAAGGGAAACCACTGGTGTATGACAGTCACGAATACTTCACGGGTATGCCAACGCTGGACCATAAACCTTTCACGAAAAAAGTATGGCGGGCCCTGGAAAAACTGCTGCTCCCCGGCATAAAACACGCCTACACGGTGAATGATTCCATTGCAGCGCTTTACGCAAAAGAAACAGGTATAAGCATGAAGGCCGTACGCAATTTACCCTCACTACTCCCATATTCAACGCCATCCGCGATTTCTATCCCGATTCCGCAGCACAAAACGGTACTGATCATGCAAGGCGGGGGCATCAATCCGGAGCAGGGGTATGAAGAAGCGGTGCTGGCCATGCAATATCTTCCCGATCATTACCTGCTCCTGATTGTAGGTGGCGGACTGTTATGGGATAAATTGCAAAACATGGTGCATGAACTGGGGCTCCGGGAGAAAGTACTGATGATACCACGCGTCCCATTCGAACAACTCAGCGCCATTACAAGGCGTGCCCAACTTGGGTTATGTCTTACGTTACCCGTATGCCTCAACCATATACTGAGTTTGCCGAATAAACTTTTTGACTACATTCATGCGGAAATCCCGGTATTGGCTACCGATGTTCCGGAAGTAAAGCAGATTATAGAAAATTACGGGGTGGGCAAATGTATTGGCGTACTTACCCCACAAACCCTGGCCACCAGCATTGAACAGATTTTTGCCGATAAAGAAATGTATAGCAAAATGAAAGAGCAGGCGCAGAAAGCAAAAACGGAACTGAACTGGGACCAGGAAAAAACGAAGCTGGATGAGGTGTATGGCCCCTTGCTGGGCTAATATCCCCGCCATAGTTTTTTAAAATGAACGAAAAGTGTAGCATTGCTGTTATAGAAATTGTGAAAAAGGAAATACATATTGTTTGTCCGGACTCCGTTGAACACAGTTTTTACGGTCTTGGAAGTTTTTTGCGCTTCGAACTCGAAGCGCTTGGAGGAAAAGACATTTCGATTGTGCTGCATCTTTTTGGAGAAAATCCTGTAAGTGAAAGTATACATACCCTATGTGCCGCAATTTATCATTATCCAATCTGTTCGGGCCATAAGGCGGTAGCATTCGGAGTACCCTATGAAGTTGCGGCGAGAACACATCCTTTGCTCGAAGAACGCCTGCGCATACACGATGGCCCTGTGGTATTTTACAACTGGGAAAGCACAGGCGTGTTGCTGCAACCGGGATGGCGTACCAGACCGCATACCTATGTGCGACTGCTGGGCATACCCAATGTTCAGGCAAAAGAAACAGGGTCATTCAGCAACGGCCTTGGAAAAAAACTTTTTCACTTTAACGAATCACGCAGGATTACCCAATACGAAAAACATTTAGCATCCAATTGCTCTTTCCTGGCACTCCACCAGAAAGACCATGACTATCTCGTTAATGAATTGAACGCTGTATCTGTTTTGTTTCCGATGTTGCTTCAGCCTAAAGTATGCGAAAGCAATCCCGGAACAGGAAATTATTGCTTTTACTTCGGCGATTTTTCACTCCCCGAACATGAACGTTCCGCTATTTGGCTGTTGCAGGAAGTATTTGAACACAGTTCTCTCCCTTTTGTGCTGGCCGGGAAGGCACCCTCCTCTTCGCTCAAAAAACTGGTGGAACGCAATGAACTGGCTTGTCTGGTGGAATCCCCTTCTGAAGAAGAAGTGATTGACCTGATCCGTAAATCACACATTCAGCTCCTGCCCTTTCTTTCTGAAACGGGCCTGAAATCGGAAATTTACAACGCCTTATTATATGGCCGGCATTGCCTGTATTATGGAGATGGTTATGCCTGCCCGCTGGTTAAGGAAAGTTGTCACCACATTGAAAATGCGGCTGACGCAAGAACACTGATGAAAAGTCTTTTTGAGGTCCCGTTTCACGAGGAGGCCATAGCGCTTCGGAACAAGTATTTCGTTACACTCAATGATTCCGATCAGAGAGCGAAGCAGTTTGTAGCACAACTTTCTACCGCCGCGACTGCTTAAGGAGCCAGGCGGCATAACCAAGTTTATAAAGGTCCAGCCAATACAATGAAAGGTTTTCCCTCGTAAGTTTTTCGCGTAAGGCTTTACCCCTTCTTTGGTATAAAAACGAGAAGGCGCCGGTAAGTCGAAGCCGTTCAAACTTTTTTAGCAGTTGCAACAGGGAAGAGTTTTTGAAAAGAAACGCAGCGGCCTCATTCTTCTGCCCACACAGGAAGAGCAGGTTCTCCACCGCATCTTCCTGGTGCCGTAAAAAGGTGTCGGCTTTTTTAAGCCCAAGATGGTACACGGGATTGTTTATAAAATGAAATGTAGCGCCTTGCGAACGAAGCCAGGCCTCCATCCAGCTGTCTTCATGCCCGTATCCCTTAGGAAGTTGCAGGTCGGGCACCTGAATCATCAGTTCTTTCCGGACACAAAAATTGGAAGTAAGTAACCCATGTTTTGCTGCGGGCACCTCTCTTTGCGTACCATACCTCCAATGCAGTTGCAGCGCCGGTGCTTCGGGCATCGTATGGTACAACAACCCACCGCAAACTACATCAGCGGGAAGAGACTTTACGTACATCGCAATAAAGCCTTCATTTTCAGGAACGCAGTCCGCATCAATAAAGAGAAGAAAAGGGAAGGATGCTTTTTGGGCAATTTCTTTCCGGATCTGGCTTCTGCCCAGGTTTTCAGCATACACTATGAATATGCCATCCACGTTCTGCACCGCCGCCTTATTTTTCGCTACCAGCTCTTTATCGCAACTTCCATCTTCAGCGACGATCAACTCAACCGGCACACCAGCGGTTTGCAGACCTGGCCGGAGTTGTTCAACCAGCCCGGCAATATCCCTGTTGAAAACCGGGATGCAAACGGAGATCATAACATGGTTATAGATGCATTGTCGATCACCTTGCCGCGTTCGGTACGCAACGTTCTCGCCGGATACTTATTGATCACCATATAATCGTGTGTGGCCATGATGATGGCGGTTCCATAATCTTTCGCGATATGGAAAAGCAGCTGCATGATCTCGTCGGAAGTTTCCGGATCGAGGTTACCCGTAGGCTCATCGGCCAGGATAAGTTTAGGGGAATTGAGGAGCGCGCGGGCGATGTCCACCCTTTGTTGTTCGCCGCCACTCATTTCGAAGGGCATTTTAAAGCCTTTCGATTTGAGGCCCACTTTATCCAGCACGTCGGCGATCTTTTCGTTCATCAGTTTATCATCGGTCCACCCGGTAGCGCGCAGCACGAACTTCAGGTTATCGTTCACGTTTCGATCGGTGAGCAACTGGAAATCCTGGAATACCACGCCCAGGTTCCTGCGGAGGAAGGGCACTTTTTTCCAGTCCATTTTCCGGAGATCGAAACCCACTACCTGGCCTTCTCCTTCCTTAAGGGTGAGATCGCCATACAGTGTTTTCAACAAGGAAGATTTACCGGATCCGGTTTTTCCCACGAGGTACACGAATTCTCCACGACCGATCGAAATATTCACATCTTCCAGGATCAGTGATTTCCCCTGGTATATATTGGCCTTTTTCAGGTATAAGATTGCTTCAGACATATTGCGAATGTAAGAAAATTACACTTATACCATCCCGCTGAACAGTAAATTACTAGCTTTGAAAAATATACAACACCCATGGCCGGAACGATATTACTGGTGGATGATGAAGCCAAACTACGCGGTTTGCTGAAGCGCATTATCACGCTGGAAGGATTTGAAGTACTGGAAGCCGACACGTTGAAACAGGCAGGAAAAATACTGGAGCGGACGGCTGCGGACATCATTCTCTGTGATGTGAAATTACCCGATGGAAGCGGTGTGGATTTCACAGTGGAACTGAAAGAAAAACACCCTTCAGCTGAAGTGATCCTCCTAACAGCCTACGGGAATATTCCCGATGGTGTGCAGGCCATAAAGAACGGGGCCTTCGACTACCTGGTAAAAGGTGACGACAACAACCGCATCATTCCACTCCTCAACCGGGCCATGGAGAAGGTGCAGTTGCAAAAGCGCATTGAAAAACTGGAAAAGCAGGTGGGTAAAAAATACAGCTTCGACAGCATTCTGGGCCAATCCACCGCCATTCAATCGGCCATCGACCAGGCCAAACGTGTGGCCGCTTCAGATGCCACCGTGCTGCTGCTCGGAGAAACCGGCACCGGAAAGGAAGTATTCGCCCAGGCCATCCACCACCACAGCAAGCGAAACGCCAAACCCTTTGTGGCACTCAACTGCAGCGCCTTCAGTAAGGAACTGCTGGAAAGCGAACTCTTCGGCTACCGCGCAGGCGCCTTCACCAATGCGGTCCGGGATAAAAAAGGACTTTTTGAGGAAGCCGATACCGGAACCCTTTTCCTCGACGAGATCGGAGAAATGCCCACCGACCTGCAAAGCAAGCTTCTCCGCGTACTGGAAACCGGTGAATTCCTGAAAATCGGCGATACCAAACCTTCCAAAGTAAACGTGCGCATCATCGCGGCCACCAACCGCGACCTGAAAGAAGAAGTAAGCAAAGGGCAATTCCGCGAAGACCTGTTCTACCGCCTGAATGTTTTTTCCATACACCTCCCACCCCTCCGGGAACGGAAAAAAGATATTCCCGCACTCACCAAACATTTTGTCGCCCTCTTCTCCGCAAAACTCAACCGCAAGTCAGTTTCCATCAGCGATGCATTCCTGGAGAAAATGCAGCAGCATACCTGGAAAGGAAACATCAGGGAACTCAGGAACGTATTGGAAAGAGCGGTGATCATGGCTGGAACAGACACCCTTACCGAAGCCGAATTACCGGAAGACATCCGGTTCAGTACTCCTGCGGGAGGAACGGTTTCCGCTTTCGACCTGGCCAGCGTCGAAAAACTGCATATCCTGCGCGTATTACAATATACGGGCAACAACAAAGCCGAAGCCGCCAGGCTGCTGAACATCGGCACCGCCACCCTATACCGGAAAATAGAAGAGTACAAAATATAAACCGACCGCATCATTTTGATAAAACCCTCTCATTTTGAGAGGGTTTTTATTTTCCGGCGCATGGATACCTGAGCAGGAATAAGTCCTCAAGTCCTTATCTGTATTGGATTACATGAAAATCTCATTTTGGATACGCCAAACAGGTATGCCATTTGGCTGATACGCTGCGTAAATCAAAATAAACATTATGCTCACCATCACACTATTGCTCACCTGCCTTTTGGGCTTCTGGCTCCTCTTCAAATGCATCAGCTTTTTCGAAAACATCTAACCTTCAATTTTAACACCATGATGACGGTATTACTGATCGTATCGATCCTTGTTTTTATCTACCTGGTTTACGTGTTGCTGAAACCAGAAAAATTCTAACCTTAAAACACCGAACATGCGAACCGAATTATACGGCGTACTGCTCTGTTTTTTCCTGAGTGTACTCTTGGCTTTTCCACTGGGTAAATACATTTCGAAAGTTTTCCACGGGGAAAGGACCATCTCTGATTTCATGCTGCCCTTAGAAAAGTTCATCTACCGTGTCTCAGGCATTGATCCGAACCGGGAAATGAACTGGAAGCAACACCTCGCGGCCCTGCTCTCCATCAACCTGGTATGGCTGGTGTATGCCTTCTTCCTGTTGTTGTTCCAGGGGCAACTTCCTTTAAACCCCGACAGAAATCCTGGTATGTCCCCTGATCTTTCCTTCAACACAGCCATCAGTTTCCTGGTGAATTGTAACCTCCAACACTACTCGGGTGAATCGGGCCTTACCTATTTTACACAGCTGATGGTGATCACTTTTCTACAGTTTGTTTCCGCCGCCACAGGCGTAGCCGCAGTAGCTGTGTTGTTCCGTGCATTCGCGGGAAGAACGACGGAAAAACTGGGTAATTTCTATTTCTTTTTCACGCGCACCATCACCCGTATACTGCTGCCGCTTTCCATCGTACTGGCCACATTGCTGGTATTCAACGGCACACCGGCCAGCTTCGCCGGCAAAGACAGCATCACCACATTGGAAGGAGACAAGGTACAGGTTTCCCGAGGCCCGGCAGCCGGTATGATCGCGATCAAACACCTCGGCACCAATGGGGGCGGCTGGTTCGGCGTAAACTCGGCGCACCCGTTGGAGAACCCCAACTATCTTACGAATATGGCGGAAGTGATCGCCCAGGTGGTCCTTCCCATGGCGCTTATTTTCGCCTTCGGCTTCTACATACGCCGGAAGAAACTTGGCTATGTGATATTCGGTGTAATGACGCTGGGCATGCTCACCTTCATGGTTCCGAACATGTTGAGTGAACTGAACGGCAACCCGGCTTTCCACCAGCTCGGACTTTCTGATTCCACCGCGATGGAAGGCAAAGAGGTGCGCTTCGGCGTTGCCGCCTCCGCTTACTGGCAGGTCATGACCACCATCATATCAACAGGTTCCGTCAATTCAATGCATGACAGCTCCATGCCCCTTTCCGCCGCCATGCAAATGCTCGGCATGATGACGAACTGCTTTTACGGCGGTAAAGGTGTTGGATTGCTGAACTACTTTATCTTCCTCATCATCGCGGTGTTTATTTCCGGATTGATGGTGGGGAGAACACCGGAATTTCTTGGTAGAAAAGTAGAAGCACGGGAGGTGAAAATAGCGGCGCTCATCGCGTTATTACACCCGTTCCTGGTACTGATTGGAACCGCGCTGTCCGCTTATTTCGCCGTGCATCACCCGCAAATCAATTGGTCCGTACAACCGGCCAACTGGTTGAATAACCCGGGCAGTCATGGATTCTCAGAAATGCTGTATGAATACACTTCGGCTTCGGCCAACAATGGTTCCGGGTTCGAGGGGCTTGGCGACAACAATATCTTCTGGAACATAAGCACGGGGCTGGTGATGCTTTTCGGAAGGTTCATCCCCATTATCGGACCGGTGGCCATCGCCGGACTGCTGGCAAAGAAAAAATACATTCCTGAATCAGCCGGGACGCTGAAAGCGGACACGGCCACCTTCGGAATCATGACCTATGCCGTGATCATGGTCCTCGCGGCACTGGCGTTTTTCCCCGCGCTCACGCTAGGTCCGATAGCTGAATTTTTCCAACTGAATTAACCACTTTTTCTCAATAATAACACCATGCAAAAGCAACATAAACTGTTGGAGTCTTCGCTGGTAAGTACCGCGCTCAAACAGGCCTTCATTAAATTATCCCCCGCGCTGATGTTCCGGAATCCGGTGATGTTCACCGTAGAAATAGGTACCGCCATTATGCTGTTTGTGACCTGCTACAGTGGCTTTACAGGCGATACCACACAAGGTTCCTTCGGCTACAACCTGGCCGTATTCATTGTGCTCTTCCTCACCCTTCTGTTCGCCAATTTCGCGGAGGCCATCGCTGAAGCGAGAGGAAAGGCCCAGGCCGAAAGCCTGCGGAAAACACGGGAGGAAACACCGGCCAAAAAAGTGTTCCCCGTCGGTGAAATGTACACCGATGAAGTGAAGACGGTTCCCTCCTCTTCACTTCGGAAAGGAGACGTATTCATCTGTGAAGCGGGAGACATCATCCCGATGGATGGAGAAATCATCGAAGGACTGGCCACCATTGATGAATCGGCCATTACGGGAGAATCCGCTCCCGTGATCCGCGAAGCGGGCGGCGACAAGTCCTCAGTAACTGGCGGCACCAAGGTATTGAGCGACCATATCAAAGTGCGTGTAACCACCGATCCCGGCGAAAGTTTTCTCGATAAAATGATCGCCCTGGTGGAAGGTGCCAGCAGGCAGAAAACACCCAATGAGATCGCGCTTACCATCCTGCTCGCCAGCTTCACCCTCGTATTTATCATCGTTTGCGTGACGCTGAAACCTTTCGGCGACTATGCGCAAACGCCCATCACCATAGCAGCCTTTGTATCGTTGTTTGTATGCCTGATCCCCACCACCATCGGTGGATTACTGAGCGCCATCGGCATCGCCGGTATGGACAGGGCGCTTCGTGCCAACGTGATCACCAAAAGTGGTAAGGCCGTGGAAACCGCCGGGGATATCGATACCTTGCTGCTCGACAAAACCGGCACCATCACCATCGGGAACAGAAAGGCCACTCACTTCTGGCCCGTAAACGGCATTACCGAAACTGATTTCATGGAGGCCTGCGCGCTTTCTTCACTCGCCGATGAAACCCCCGAAGGCAAATCAATCGTGGAACTCGCACAATCTGCGGGTGTAAAAACCAGCACGCTGCGCAAAGAGGATGCGCGCTTTATTCCCTTCACGGCAGAAACCAGGAGCAGCGGTATCGACTTCGCGGGCACCCAAATCAGGAAAGGCGCTTTCGATGCCATCAGGAAGCAGGCCATACAATCAGGAAACGGATTCCCGGTTGAAACCGAAGAAAAAGTAAAAGCAATATCATCGAATGGTGGAACACCACTTGTGGTGAGCCGGAACAACGAGGTGATCGGTGTCATAGAATTACAGGACATCATAAAACCTGGTATCACAGAACGGTTTGAAAGGCTGCGCAGAATGGGTGTAAAAACGGTGATGGTTACCGGTGATAATCCCCTCACCGCAAAATACATCGCAGAAAAAGCGGGTGTGGATGATTTTATCGCGGAAGCCAGACCGGAAGATAAAATGATCTATATCCGGAAAGAACAGGAAGCCGGAAAACTGGTCGCGATGATGGGCGACGGTACCAACGATGCGCCGGCACTCGCGCAGGCCGATGTGGGCGTTGCCATGAACAGCGGAACCCAGGCCGCCAAAGAAGCGGGCAACATGGTGGACCTCGATAATGACCCCACCAAACTCATTGAGATCGTGGAAATCGGGAAACAACTCCTGATGACCCGCGGTACCCTCACCACTTTTTCCATCGCCAACGACGTGGCCAAATACTTCGCCATCGTTCCGGCCCTGTTCATCGCTTCCATACCCGCTTTACAGGGACTCAACATCATGCGGCTCAACAGCCCGGAAAGCGCCATCCTCTCCGCGGTCATATTTAATGCGCTCATCATTCCGGCGCTGATCCCGCTGGCCTTAAAAGGTGTGGCCTATAAACCGATCGGCGCAAGCGCCCTGCTGAGACGGAACCTGCTGGTGTACGGACTTGGCGGTATGGTGATCCCCTTCATCGGCATCAAACTCATCGACCTGTTCCTTTCCTTATTTATCTAACAATTAAAACATCAGCAAGTGAAAAAGTATTTGCTTCCCTCCATAAAATTAACCATTGTGCTTATATTGATCTGTTCCGTACTTTATCCGCTGTTGATCTCCGGCATCGCCCTGCTGGCACCGGGAAAAGGTAATGGCGCAACCATCCAAAACAATGGCCTAACCGTCGGCTACGCGAATATCGGTCAGCAATTCCGGCAGGACCGGTATTTCCACGGAAGGCCTTCAGCCGTAAATTACAATGCAGCCGGTTCCGGTGGTTCCAACAAAGGCCCATCGAACCCCGACTACCTGAAAACAGTGCAGGAAAGAATCGACACTTTCCTGGCCCATAATCCCGGTATCCGTGTGAACGAAATTCCTTCGGAACTGGTTACCGCTTCGGGAAGCGGACTGGATCCTCACATCTCCCCCGCTTCGGCCCTGGTACAGGTGAAAAGAGTAGCCACGGCAAGAGATATCCCGGAAAAAACGATCACGGAACTGGTGAAAAAACATACCCAAGCTCCGTTGTTCAACCTGTTTGGAACCCCCACCATCAATGTATTGCAACTCAACATCGCACTGGATCAAATTCAATAAATCAATTCCCCAATGAGACCATTTCTTTTCTTTGCCTGCCTGTTTGCCGGCAGCGCCCTTTACGCACAGGATTCCACGAACCGGTTTTCAGTAAGCGGTTATGTAGAGGCCTATTATAGTTACGATCTGAACAAACCCGCTTCCAACACAAAGCCTTCCTTCCTGTACAGCCACAACAGGCACAACGAATTCAACATCAACCTCGCTTTCCTGAAAGCCAATTATCAGACCAATAAAGTGCGGGCCAACCTGGCCATTGCGGCAGGCACTTACATGAACGCTAATTACGCGGCGGAACCGGGCGTACTGAAAAATGTTTTCGAAGCCAATGCGGGCATGAAATTGTCTAAACAATATGAGCTCTGGCTGGACGTGGGGATATTTCCCTCCCATATCGGGTTTGAAAGCGCGATCTCCAAAGATTGTCCAACCCTTACCCGGAGCATCCTCGCTGAAAATTCGCCCTATTATCAAAGCGGCGCTAAACTCAGTTACAATACCCCGAATGGAAAATGGCTGCTGAGCGTACTGGCATTAAATGGGTGGCAACGCATCCAAAGAGTAGAAAGCAATTCGTTGATGAGCTTCGGCACCCAGGTGCAGTTCAAACCCAATACCAATACCTTACTCAATTCCAGTACATTTATCGGTACCGACCAACCCGACACTACCCGACTGATGCGCTATTTTCACAACCTTTATGCCGTTGTAACATCAGGAAAAACAAGTATTACCACCGGTTTCGATATTGGCGCGCAGCAACGTACCAAAGGCAGCAACGACTTCCAAATATGGTATGCCCCGGTTATCATTGCGCGGTATACCCTGAATGAACAATGGAGCCTGAATGCGCGTGGAGAATATTATTCGGACCAAAAAGGGGTGATCGTTGCCGCCAACACGCCAGGCGGTTTTAAAACCTTCGGTTATTCTGTTGGAATGGATTTTTCACCGGTTCCCAATGCCATTGTGCGCCTGGAAGGAAGAGGATTCACTTCGAAGGATAAGCTTTTTGAGCGGAACGGAGAACCGGTTTCAGGGAACGGCATGCTCAACTTCAGTATAGCCGTTGCATTCTGACAGTACACAACTTATGCTCCGGGAACAACCATTTATACCTCATTATTCACCCTACTATTATGCCATCAAAAGAAACCTCCGCACAGCATTTTTTGGAACTGATCCGCCAATCACGGCGTGGCAAATTCAAAGTATACATCGGCATGAGCGCCGGCGTAGGGAAAACCTACCGCATGTTGCAGGAGGCACGAACGCTTTTGCGGAATGGCGTGGATGTGAAGATCGGATACATTGAAACGCATCAGCGTGCCGAAACCCATGCGCTGCTGGAAGGGCTGCCGGAGATTCCCAGAAGACACCTCTTCTACAAAGGAAAGCACCTGGAGGAGATGGACCTCCAGGCCATCCTGAACCTTCATCCGGAAGTAGTGATCGTGGATGAACTTGCCCATACCAATATCGAAGGCAGCAAGCATGAAAAAAGATGGCAGGACGTAGTGGATATCCTGGATGCGGGCATCAACGTGATCAGCGCCGTAAACATCCAGCATATTGATGGTTTACAGGAAGAAATAAAAAACATCACTGGCGTGCAGGTTTCGGAACGGATTCCTGATACCGTATTACAGCAGGCCGATGAAGTAGTGAACATCGACCTTACCGCGGATGAACTGATTACAAGGCTGAAAGAAGGAAAGATTTACGCACCCGAAAAGATCGCGATCGCGCTGAACAATTTTTTCCAGCCTGAAAAGATTCTCCAGTTAAGAGAACTCGCCCTGAAAGAAGTTGCGACACAGGTAGAACGGAAGATAGAAACCGAGCTGCCACGTACCGCGCAATTGCGCAGCGAACGTTTTCTCGCCTGCATCAGCACCAACCATGATACCGCCAAAAAGGTGATCCGGAAAACAGCCAGGCTTGCGGCCTATTACCATTCCAGGTGGTACCTCCTGTATGTGCAGACGCCAAAGGAAAACAGTGACCGGATCGGACTCGCCGCGCAGCGCCACCTCATCAACAACTTCAAATTGGCCACCGAACTGGGCGGAGAAGTGGTGAAGGTAAAAGGCGATAATATCGCCAGGGCCATCATCGCCGTCGCGGAAGAAAAGAACATCACCACAATCTGCATTGGAAAACCCCATTTCAACCTGCTGGGTATTATCCTCAGTACCGCGGTATTCAACCAGTTGCTGAATAAATTATCCCAATCAGATACCGACATCGTAATTTTATCCTGATATGCGCCTCAAAACAAAACTCAGCCTGGGAACCGGTTTCCTCTTCATCGCGATCCTTATATCGGGTATTCTTGGCATTCTTTCCATCCAACAGCTCAAAAAAGACGCGGAACTGGTTCTGGACAATAACTACGAAACGCTGGTGTACAGCACCAACATGCTGCAGTCGCTGGAAACATTACCGCAAGACAGTATGGCGCGAATAAACTTTGAAACACAGCTTTCCAGACAACGCGCCAACATTACTGAACCCGGGGAAGCCAGGTTCACCGAGGAACTCAGGATCGCTTACGAAGGGCTGTTTGTGGACGGTCAATCCGCGGATTCGCTCAAAGCGATTATCCGGAACGCGCTCGTAAACATCAATAAAGTGAACCAGGATGCTATTTTCCGGAAGAACCTGGCTACGGAGCACAATGCCGAAAAGTTCAGTACCTGGCTGATGATAATTTTCGCAGTGCTGGTACTCCTGGCTTTCACGCTGGCGGTCAATTTCCCCAACGTGATCAGCGCACCGGTAAAAGCACTTTCAGAAGGCATCAGCGCCATCGTGAACAAGGACTATTCAAAGCGCATCCATCTCCAGCAAAAAGACGAGTTCGGCGACCTGGCCAACGCCTTCAATACCATGGCCGAAAAACTGGACGAATATGAACACAGCAACCTCGCCAGGATCAAATTCGAGAAGAGCAGAATTGAAACCATCATCAACCAGCTCAACGATGGCATCATCGGACTGGATGAAAATATGCGCGTACTCTTTCTCAACAAAGTATCGGAAGGACTACTCGGTTTGAAAGAAGCCGACATCACCGGAAAGTACGCCCCGGATATCGCGGTGAAAAATGACCTGATGCGCACATTACTCCAGGACCATGCCGGTGGAAAGGAACTGAAGATATTCGCCAACAACAAAGAAAGTTATTTCCAACCCGATACTTTCAGCGTCACCAACAATGAAAAGACCATCGGCCAGGTAATCGTTCTAAGAAACATCACGCCGTTCCACGAACTGAACGAGGCCAAAACCAATTTTATCGCCACCATATCCCATGAGCTGAAAACACCGATCGCCTCCATCAAAATGAGTGCTCAGTTGCTTACCGATGAACGCATCGGCGCGGTCAACAAAGAACAGGAGGACCTGGTGAAAAGCATCCATGATGACGCCAACCGCTTACTGCGGATCACAGGTGAATTGCTGAACATGAGCCAGGTGGAAACCGGCCATATTCAATTGAAATTACAGCCGGTTGCGCCAGAGCTTATCCTGGATGAAGCCATTTCAGCTGTTCAGTTTCTGGCACAGCAGAAAGGCATCACTTTTCACCGGCATTGCTTGCACCATGACCGGCGCATCTTCGCTGATCCGGAGAAAACAGCCTGGGTACTTACTAATTTCTTATCGAATGCCGTCAAATACGCACCGGAGCACAGTATTGTAGACATCACCACATCGCTGCACGACAACCACATCCTCTTTACCGTTAAAGACCATGGAAAGGGCATCGATCCGCAATACCTTCCGCGTTTATTCGACCGGTATTTCAAGGTACCCGGTTCACAGGAAAAAACGGGTACAGGCTTGGGATTATCCATTTCAAAAGAGTTCATGGAAGCGCAGGGCGGCAATGTATGGGCGGAAAGCAGACCCGGGGAAGGCAGCATCTTCGGCTTCTCCATACCGCTTTCCTGAAGTTGCTTAACACGTTGATACTACCAATTCGTCAATGCTTTGATCACTTTGTTTTTCGGATCAATCCAACCCGGAAATTCCTTTGCGATCTCATCGGCATTCACTCTGTGCGTTACCCATTTCAGCGGCTGTATTTTTTGTTGCTTCATTGCGTCGATCACCTCTTCAAAATCTTCCCGGGTCGCGTTCCTGCTACTCATTAAGGTACTCTCCCGCTTATGGAACTCCGGATGGCTGAAGCTGATGGCTTCTTTCTGCAACCCCACCAGCACGTATCTTGCCCCATGCGCCATACAGGGAAATCCATTGTGGATGGCGCGGTTGCTTCCGGTAGCGTCAATCACAACTGTGGCCATTTCTCCATTGGTTAACTGCTCCAGCTTAACCGTCAGCTCTTCTGAAGCCGGATTAATCGTGTGTTGAACGCCAAGGTTCTTCCTGCACCATTCCAGGCGGTCTTCATTCACGTCTGCCACCACTACATTTCCACCGTACATCCGGGCAAATTCAATAATTCCAATTCCAATAGGCCCCGCTCCCATTATCAGCACCCATTCTCCTTCCTCCACTGCCGCGCGTTTTACACCGTGCAAGGCAATGGCCAACGGCTCCACAAGCGCCAGTTCATCCAGCGACAACCCATTTCCATGCACCAGCTTATCGTCTGGCACAAGCAGGTATTCCGCCATTCCGCCATCCAGGTGCACGCCGCAAACCTGCATCTTCGTACAGCAGTTTCCCTTTCCGCGCCTGCAGGCCACACAGGTACCGCAATTGAAATAGGGAATTATCGTAACTGCTTCTCCGGGTTCAAAGCCAGCTGCACCTTCTACGAATGTACAGGCCAACTCATGTCCAAGAATCCGCGGGTAACTGAAGAAAGGCTGGGTTCCTTCAAAAGCATGAAGATCTGTGCCACAAATGCCCACACGCTTCACATTTAACAATGAATAACCCGGCGCAGCCTTAGGTTGTTCCTTTTCATCATAATCAAACTTTCCTGGCGTAGTACAATATAAAACTTTCATGATTACTGGTTTTTAACCGGTACCGTCCATCGTCAGGCAAATACAACGATAAAACTATCCCGGTCATGGTTGATGCCATTCTGCACCAACATATCCACAAATGTAGCAGCCTCGTGCACACAAAAACGATTCATGTTAAAATACCGGGAATAAATAGCCAAAAAACGACAGCTCCATCGGTTAAAATACGGATCGCTGAAAAGACACCACCAGCATTATTTTAACCTGTTTTTATCCAATTTTCACATCCAAAAGCTAATATTGTATAAATAAGTTACTTTAGACATGTCATCACTCAGTTTCACCAGCCAAAATAAACTGTCATGAAAGTCCTGCAATTCACCCTTCCCGTTCCGGGAGAAAAGAACATCATCGTTCAAAAAGATGTGCTTCCTTTTTTCTACCAGCACCTCCACCGCCACGATGAAATGCAACTGACCTGGATACAGAAGGGAGAAGGGACGCTGGTGGTGGACAATAACATGTATCCTTTCCGGTCAAATGAAATTTATTGCATCGGTGCAAACCAGCCGCACGTGTTCAAAAGCGACCCTGATTATTTTCATGAGAAAAGCAAAAAGAAGGTTCAGGCGCTTACAGTATTCTTTAACCCGAATGGGAAACTCCAATACCTTTTTGACCTTTCAGAACTGAAATCCATCCGGACTTTCCTGCAAAAACACCGCAGCGGGTTCAGTATTCCCGAACAATATGTAGCGGATATAGGTCATAAAATGAACCAACTCAGTGAAGCCTCCGGCATAGAACAGTTCCTGCTTTTCGTGGAAATCCTGAAAAAATTCGCCGCTATACCAGATGTAAAAGAACTGGCCACCGTAACGGAACTTTCGAGTGTAAGCGAACACGAAGGTATTCGTCTCAGCAATATCTATCATTTCATTATGACCAATTACGCGCAGCCCATCACACTGGAAGATGTGGCCAAACAGGCGCACATGACCCCGCAGGCCTTCTGCAGGTATTTTAAAAAACGTACGCTCCACACTTTCGTTTCCTTCCTCAACGAGGTGCGCATCAACGAAGCCTGCAAGAAGCTCACCGATGGCGGATTCGACAGCATTTCCACCATTGCCTACAACTGCGGATTCAACAGCATCACCAATTTCAACCGTGTATTTAAGAGCATTGTGGGCCAGGCGCCCAGCGAGTACGTGGAAAGCTATTATAAGAACGCATCATAATAACTCCGGATAGCAAAGCAAGCGCTATTCCGTGTTAATATTCGCAGAATTAAAAGAGGGTGTATCAAAAATTGATACACCCTCTTTTAATTCTAAACGCTCATGAAGACAATTTTCGGTTATGCTATTCTCGGAGGCTTCATTGATTTTTTGGGACAGCCTCTCTTTTTATGAGTATTCCTGATAGAGATAATTTTTATTATACGATACTCGGCACCTTCATTTTATGTTTAGCCATCCTCCTTCACCCTACCGTTTTTTAACGGGTACCCGGTGGCACCGCTATAGCGGCTCCGCTGTTCCGGTCCGGCGGCTCTGCGCCCAGCAGGTTTTTCACGAAAAAATCACGTTTTTTCACCCGCCCGTACGCGCCTCCATCACTGTGGCCCATGCCGGGAACGGCCAGGAAATCGAACGTTTTTCCCGCTTTAATCAGTGCATCCGCCACACGGTAGGTAGACTCCGGGGGCACGTTGGTATCTGCTTCTCCTACGATGAGGAGCAATTTGCCTTTTAACTTGTGCGCGTTGGTAATGTTGGACTGCTCTTCGTAATGCTTCCCAATGGGGTAACCCATCCATTGCTCGTTCCACCATTGCTTGTCTACACGATTATCGTGGCAGCCACAGGCCGAAACCGCAGCCTTGTACCAGGTTGGGTGGAACAATAAACCGCCAAGCGCGTTCTGTCCGCCAGCTGAAGTGCCATATAATCCAACCCTGCCCGTATCAGCCTGCGGGTAGCGGGCCGCCAGTGCGCGCATCCACGAAATCCTGTCGGGGAAGCCGGCATCGGCCAGGTTCTGCCAGCATACATCATGAAAAGCTTTGGACCTGTTCGCTGTGCCCATACCATCGATCTGCACAACGATAAAGCCCAGTTCAGACAAACTTTGCATTTCGCCCGTGGGTGTGAATGATTTCGGTACAAAAGCATCCTGCGGTCCGGCATAGATGTTTTCGATGATGGGGTATTTTTTGGTGGAATCAAAATCGGAAGGGAAATACACCACGCCCCAGATGTCCGTTTTGCCATCCCGGCCTTTGGATACAAATACTTCGGGCAAACGGAAACCTTGTGCCAGGTGCCTGCTGATATCAGCTTGTTCCAGTTGCAGCACGGTTTTTCCATCCGCCACTCTTCCGACAATACTCACCGGAGGCACATTCACAGCGGAATAAGTATCCACGAAATATTTTTTATCCGGAGAAAAACTCAGCCGGTGATTGCCTGGCTGAGGCGTGAGCGACACCAGTTTTTTACCATCAAAACCGATTCTGTAATAGTGAATATGATATGGGTCCTCGCCCGGATTCATGCCGCTCGCCTGGAACCATATTTCCCTTTTCTTTACATCTATACTGTCAATACTTCGTACCACCCATGCTCCTTTGGTTACGGCATTCTTAATGGTTCCGGCCTTTCCGTCCACGAGGTAGATATGGCGCCAGCCGTCTTTTTCGCTTACCCACAGTATTTCTCCCGTATCGGGCATGTAATGGGTAAATATTCTTTGCTCGTAGATGAAGGTATTCGTTTGTTCATCCACGATATTCCGTGTGGAAGCGGTGGCCGCGTCCACTTCAATGATGCGGAAACGCTGGTGTCCGCGGTCCACTCTTTCATACAGGAATTTCCCGGGGCTGTTTTTGAACCATTGCAACCTGGGCGCACTGAAAAAATCGATCACGTCGGTATTGACCTTTTGTGTCGTTTTATTTTCGCGGTTAACGATGTACATTTCGTAGGTGGAAAATTCATCGCCGGGTTGTTTGTAGCTGTGTGATTTCAGTTCTCCCCTGGTGGTTCCTTCCTGTGCCGTAAGAATATAGTATACAGGTTTATCTTCCACCCGGTGCACCCGGTAACCTACGAGGTAACTGCCATCGGGAGACCAGGCCAGGTCGCCGTATGGTTTTTCGGAAGTGCCGTCGGTCGTGTATTGAATAGCGGCCCCGCCATCTTTCGGTTCAATGAAAATATTGTGGTCGCGGACAAGCGCCGTATATTTTCCATCAGGGGAAACACGGGGACTTCTGAACCATTCCCACCGGCCGCGCGTGCGCAATAACCCCGGGTAGCTGGTGGTATCTTTCGGCATGATATCCGTTTTTTCCACCGTATAATCAGCAGGTTTAACCTTCCAGAAATTTCCATCCAACTCAATAATCGCATAAGCGGCGCCGGGAGCAACATACATATTGCGGAGTTGGAAACGATCCTTCGGAATACTTTTACCGGAAGCGGATTCGAGCGCAGCCACCAGTTTATCGCCATCAAATAAGGGGATACGTTTGTTTTTTTGCGTTTCAACATAAATGTATTCCGTGCGTCCTTCCGGTAACCTGTTGGAATACCAGAATGCGGAAGCGCCCGTCCATTGCGGGTTTACACTTGTTTTAAAAATAGTCTGCCTGGAAATACTATCACGCACAGCAGCATTTTCATACCGTTGCGCCATTTCCTGGTTGGAAGGAAAATACGGGGATATCTGAGCGGAAACATCATGCAGCAATAATGCGGCCGCCACCGCGAGCATGGAACGAAAAATCATTTAGAAGGGTATTAAGTTATCCTTCAAAACTACCAAGATAACCCAGGTTGGCATAAACGGATTTTAGCTTGAAGAAGTTGGATTTTGGCCGGATGAAAAAGAAAAAAAAGTTTTTAAATTTTTAACAAAGTTTTTGAAGTGAAATAATATTTTTCCTATCTTGTAGCCACAATCAAGATAACATCTCCTGATATCCTTTTCGAATAACTCCTCCGTTTTACACGATTGCATGCGATCTGAAAAAGTCGTCATTACGCTTGTTTTCCATTATTGCTTCTCTACGTTTATTGTCAACTTTACCTGTTGAATTTTATGCTATACACCAGTCGGCTCCCTGCTGAGGGGAGTAGATAATTCATACATTCTATCACAAGAAAACGCTTAAAATTTATGCCCCTCCGCGGAGGGTGAGTATTCTATTTTTCAAACTCAACCAAATCTAACACACATGAGAAAACTTCGCCGCATTTGCTGGCAGGTTACCTGTATGCTATTGCTATCAGGTGCCGTTTATTCCCAATCTAAAAGCGTATCGGGTAAAGTTACCGATGAGCAAAACGCAGCGCTGGAAGGCGTTACAGTAAAAATCGTAGGCACAAATGCTGTAACAGTAACCAATTCTTCCGGCATCTTTTCCTTAACGATGCCATCTGGCACATCTAAACTGGAATTCTCTTTTATTGGTTATGGTACAAAAACCGTCGCGGTAAGTGGCAATGAACCGTTACAGGTAACCATGGCGCTGAACACCAGTAGTCTGGATGAAATTGTTGTTGGCGCCCAGGGCATTATTGTGAAGAAAAGAGAACAGGGTTACGCTTCCACCACAGTATCGGGCAAACAACTCACGGAAGCGAAGGCGGTGAACCTTGGCGCCGGTTTAACGGCGAAGGTGGCTGGCTTGCAGGTGAATTCCATTAGTGGTGGGGTGAACCCCTCCGTTAGAGCGGTACTCAGAGGAAACAGGTCGTTGCTCGGTGATAACACCGCGCTGATCGTGGTAGACAACGTAGTGGTTCCGGGCACCATGCTGGGTAACCTGAATCCACAGGACGTGGAAGACATCAACGTGCTGAATGGCGCGGGTGCCGCGGCTTTGTACGGTTCAGATGCATCCAATGGGGCCATCATCATCACCACGAAAAAAGGAAAAGCCGGTGTGAACACGGTGAACCTTTCGCATACCACCACCCTCGCTAAAGTAAGTTTCTATCCGGATCTTCAATCAGGTTTCGGTTCAGGCTACCAGGGAGGCGTACCCGATTATGTGCCCTACGAGAATCAGCAATACGGTCCGGCTTACGATGGATCAATGGTACAGATAGGACGTCCTTTGAAAGATGGTTCCATACAAACCGTGCCCTATTCCCCGGTTAACGACCGCAAAACATTCTGGGAAACCGGCGTAACCAACCAAACCGACCTGGCCGTTACTTCCGGCGATCAGAAATCCACCTCTTACATTGCCGCCCAATATGTGGATGTGAAAGGCGTAACCTGGCTCGATAAATACAACCGCTTCTCCATCCGCGCCAATGGCAGCAGGCAGGTGAATAAAACATTTAAGGCGGTGTACAAAGTAAACTATGTACAAAACAGGTACGATCAAACTTCAGCCGGAGGCACCATCTATCAGAACCTACTGAACACACCCGCGCATATTCCGCTGACCGCATACAAAGACTGGCGGAACGATCCTTTCGCGAACCCACAGGGGTATTATAATGATTATTATCAGAACCCCTACTTCTATATTGGCAATAACCGTACAAAAACAAGGAACGATTATTTAACCGGGAACCTGGAACTGAACTGGAAGCCCGCCACCTGGCTGGACCTGGTGTACAGAACAGGGATCACCACACGCAACCAGAGTGATAAATCTACAGTAGGGCGGTTCTTTTACGATAGCTACTATATTACTGGCAGTAAGGCCAATATTACAGGCAGCGTATCAGACGGCGCATTTTATTCCACACAACTTACTGGTGATTTTCTTGCCACGGCTACAAAGCAGGTCAAAGATTTTGACCTGAGCCTTACCCTTGGCCAGCACATCCGCAACAACACCTCAAAGGATATTGGTGTTTCTGTTTCCGGACTGGTTGCGGATGACCTGTTTAATGTAAGCAACAGACTGAATTTCCCCAGCGCCGCTGAATCAAACGCCACCAGCAGACAGGTTGGCGTATACGGAAGGTTCAAAGTGGGATTTAAGGATTACCTGTTTCTTGAAGCTACCGGCAGGAACGACTGGGTATCGGTGCTTGACCCACAGTACAATTCATTCTTCTACCCCTCCGTGAACCTGTCCTTCATACCGCAGGATGCCATCAGCGCCCTGTCGGATATTAGTTGGTTAGACAACCTTAAGTTGAGGGGAGGTTGGTCGAAAGTGGGGAACGTAAACCTGGGCGCATATGCACTGAGGCCCACCTTCGGGCAGGCCAACGGCTTTCCATATAGCACTGGCGCGGGCTTCACCGTTGGTAACAGGATCGTTTCACAGTCACTGAAACCCGAACTTACCACCGGATGGGAAACCGGCTTTGACGCTGAATTTTTCAAAAACAGGATATCAGCCGGCTTCACGTATTACAAAACCAGCACAGTGGATCAAACGGTTCCCGTAAACATCTCCAACACCACTGGCTTTAGCAGCTTCCTTACCAATACGGGCGAAGTCACCAATAAAGGCATAGAAGCATTACTTCACTTTACGCCAGTGCGTACAAAAGATATGGAACTTACCCTGGGAGGAAACTTTACCTGGAACGAAAACAAAGTGGTATCCATCAACGCAGAACTTCCACGCTTGGGATTAGGCAGCCTTACCTTCGCCGTGGCAGGAGAACTCTTTCCGGTACTGATTGGAAGCGACTACCTCCGCGACCCTCAAGGCAGAATTATCGTTGACCGGAAAAGCGGATACCCATCTGTGGATCCGAACACAAAAATACTGGGCAACACAAATCCTAAGCAACGTTTAGGGCTCGACTTCACTTTCAAATACAAAAACTTCCGGATATGGGCGCTGGGTGAATACAGGGGAGGATTCGTGATTTACCAGAATGGAGGCGGCACGTATGATTTCTCAGGTTCTTCGGCCCGCACAGCCTGGTACAACCGCGAACGCTTTGTTATCCCCAATTCTTCGTATGAGGATCCCACCAAACCAGGTGAATATATCGCGAATACCTCTATCACGGTTCGCGACGGAGGAGGTGATTTCTGGCCCAGTTCCGCTTACAACACCGGCATCAACACCAATTACATCACCAAAGGTGATTTCTGGAAACTCCGGGAGGTCTCCATCAGCTACACCGTTCCTTCCACTATTCTTTCTAAAACAAAATACCTGAAAGAAGCCACCATCAGCGTGCAGGGAAGAAACCTGTTTATCTGGACACCAAAATCCAACATCTACACCGATCCAGAATACAACTATTCAGATTCCAACGCCATCGGTGTAACGGCCTTCGGAGAACCACCTGCACGCTTCTTCGGCGGAACCATTTCACTCACCTTCTAATGCCCATACAATGAAAAGAATAAGATCTCAAATATACCTCTTACTCCTTCTGCTCTCCACCTTCACTTCCTGCAAGAAATACCTGGACGTGAATGAGAATCCTAATTCCGCCACTGAAGTGTCGCCCAACCTGGTGCTCCCGCAAGCCCTGGTATATACCGCTTCAACACTCGGCGTTTCTTTCCATGATTACGGTTCCTGGCAGGCCGGGTACTTCGCGAACGCCGGTGGATTCGGCGGCTGGGGCGCCACCATTACGTACGACTACACCACCGGAAGCTTCACCGGATTGTGGAGCAGCACCTACGATAACCTGGAAGACTATGAGTATATTCTTACCACCACCGATAACAATGATACCCTGGCTTATTTCAACGCGGTGGCCAGGATCATGAAAGCTTTCAATTTTCAACTGCTGGTAGATGAATACAATGATGTCCCTTATTCCGAGGCCCTGAAAGGTGAAGGTGGCCTTACCCCGGCTTACGACAACGCGAAAGACATCTACGCCTCATTGGCCAACCAGCTCGATCAGGCCGTTGCAACCATTAATAACGCGAAATTCCCTAACGCGCTGGGTACCGCTGACGTGGTATTCGGCGGCAACATGACCAGTTGGAAAAAATTCGCCAATACGCTTAAACTGAAACTTTGGATCAGGGCCTTCGGAGAAGGTGTTTTCACGGGAACACCCACTTTTACCAACGATGGTTTCCTGACCGACGACGCGTTGGTGAACCCCGGCTACGCAAAGCAGGCGGGCCAGCAAAACCCACTATGGAACACTTACCACAGCTCCGCCACGGGCGCACAGGCCGGCAGTGGAAGATCGAGGATTCCTTCTTACTGGATCGTTACTTTTTATGATGGAACCAAACTCGAAGATTTCGGCCGTGGAGATGTTATCTTCAGAGGATTCAAGAACGGCGTTTATCCCCCAAGGAACCAATTGGGCAATACCACTTCCAGCGCGCAAGCCGCACCTTCCGACAATACTTCCTGGTATACGGAAGCTGTAAACTATGCGAACTCCACCAACAGCGTGGGCGTTTTAAAAGGGCCGTCTCAGGGGCAACCGCTGATATTGGGTGCTGAAAGCTATCTGCTGCAGGCCGAAGCCGTATTGAAGGGACTAATCCCCGGCAATGCCAAAACACTTTTTGAACAAGGCATCACCGCTTCATTCAACTACCTCTATAAAGGAGTGGATGGTAAACTGGCCACAGGATACAATCCCGTGACGGCGGCAGCGGATTACCTGGCCATCAACTCTGCCAGCAAGCTCGCGAACTTCGACCTGGCGGTAACAGATGAAGAAAAACTGGAAGCCATCATCACACAGAAGTATATCGCCTTTAATATGATAGACGGAAGAGAAGCCTGGGCCGAATTCAGAAGAACAGGATACCCACGGATCAGCAACGCCCTTCCGCTGAACCAATACGCCACATTTGTTTCAACGGTTTCCTCCGCCACCACCACGGACAAACTTCCGGGAAGAATCCTCTACCCCACCAACGAGTTCCAGCTGAACCCCGAATTCGTTCCCGATGGCATTACAGTTTTTGGGTCCTACGTATTCTGGGACCGACGCAATTAATTCACTTAACGACAATTGATGTAACATGAGAAAATACGCATTAGTCCTGTGCACCGCCCTTTTCATTTCCATGAGTTCCTGTCTGAAAGATACGGACCAGCTGGATCCCAGCGGCACCAATAATGTAATTGAGTTCCTGAACGTGGACCTGATCGCTTCCCCGATCACCAGCACGTACCCGCTTTATAATGTGAGTTACGACATTACACCCGCCGCCAGCCTGGAGCTCACGGTCAACTATTCCGGCGCTAATGTCGCGCCGCAAGACATCACCGTTGCGGTAGCGCCTTCTCCTGAAGCGCTCACCACTTACAACACAGAAAACGGCACTACTTACACGCTGCTTCCGGAGGCCATGTACAGTATCGCCAACACTACAGTGGTGATCCCGAAAGGACAAAAGAAAGCAACCGTAAACGTTACGTTTAAAACCGATCAGTTCGATCTTACCAAACGTTACGCCATACCCGTAAAAATCACCTCCGCGAGCTATGGTACCATCAGCGGAAATTTCAGTACCAATATCTTCGCCGTAGTGGCCAAAAACAAATACGATGGCGTTTATACGTTAAGGTCGAGGCAGGGCGCGGTAAACGACCGGGCTTTCAGTACTGCACCTTACACCTGGCCCTACGAAGTGTCGCTGATTACAACCGGCCCCAACTCGGTTGTATTGCACAACACCCAGTATGCTAACGATTACACACACCCGCTACAAACACTCACCGGCTGGAGCCGCTTCGGCTCTTACACCCCGGTGTTCACCTTCGACCCAGGTACGGGTGCCCTCACAGGCGCGGCCAATTACTATACCGCCCCTACCAATGGCAGAGGCGGAAAAGTAAACCCTGCCGTAACCACCAGCCGCTACGACGCCGCCGCGAAAACGGTGTACGCCGCCATATTGATGACACAACCAGGTTTTACCGATTATCCTTTCTATGATACGCTTGTTTTTAAACGGGCGAGATAGAACAACAAGTTTTCTATGTTCGATAAGCGGCCGCCTCATTCATGGGGTGGCCTTTTTTTACATAGAAACTTTTACCTTATTGCCGTTTCAACCGCAATACAGTTATTGAATACGGTGCAAATGTGTAAGAAAACCGCATCCCCTTCACACCCAATGCCGTTTTAACCGGAACATATTGCCGCGGCGCAGAAAAACTGTTTTCCACTTCCAATGATGCAGCGCTCAATACGAAAGCATCTCCTGAAGCGACTTCAAAGCCATCTTCTAACCGAACATCAGTAATGCAGGCTTCTTCATGCCCGTTCACCACTTTCAAAATCAGTTCTCCGGTAGCCGTATCTTTCCCCGCCAATCCAATCAGCTTTGAAGGTTCTTCGTAAGTCATCAGCAATTTGTCGTTGAGGTAACATTCCACCTTATCCGGACCTACTTCCAGCCGGATATCGTACCATCTGCCGGTTTCTATCGGAGCAGGAAGCCGGCGTTGCGGGGTAACATCGGCCACGGATTCTCCGGATACAATTTCAAAAGCGGAATTGTTGTTAACGTGTGATCCGATGTGCGCACGGAGGTGTTTGTTTTCATCCTTTACGGCGAACGGAATAATGAATGCGTTGTAGCCACTTATTTTCCGGGCTTTCAGCCTCAGGGTATAGGTCTCGAAATGTTGTCCCGTGAGGATTTTAAGCCGCTGCGCACCCTGCGCTGTTTGCGCCATCGCGCCGTTCTTCACTTCCCATTTGCCGCGTATCGTTTTCCATTCCTCGGGCCTGGTATCAAAATCACTTTTATACACCGTTTTCCCATCGGAAATGACTTCAATATCCCGGTATTCCGTTTCAGTATCCCAGGTGGCGAGGCCAATACCGCCCGCGTATTTAGGACGAACTTTTGCTCCGGCGATCATTTTCAGTTCCGCTTTCAGATTTTGATCGGCCCGGTGCTGGTTCATCATCTGAATAGTGTAGTAGGAAATACGGGCGAAACTTTGCGCGGCGTTAAAATTAATGAGGTTCACGGGCCAGTGGCGCGTATTCACATTTTCAAATAGCGGGGCGTAACTCGACATTTTCACGAGATCACCGTTGTTTTCCATGCCAAGTATATACACGGCATCGTTCAATGCCGCCAGCATGTTTCCGCTGCCCACACCGCCATTGGTGGCGTATTCGCCCACATACACTTCGTAATCCCCGCGTTTGTACCGGTTGAAATGATCATAGTTGGAGAAGGCCCACCAGGCAGCCTTGTAAGCATGTTCATCGGCAATATCGGTAGTATGGATGCTGTCTAGCGTGTGCCGGTTGATGTCCCCGATGCCCATGCTGGAGATGATCTTCAGTTGCGGGTATTTCTTTTTGATGGCATCGTGGAACTGGTTGTATCGTTTCGCGTACCAGGGGCCATGCTGCTCGTTGCCCACTTCCACATATTTTAGCGGAAATGGTTTGGGATGTCCATTGGCCGCACGGACCTTTCCCCATTTGGAAGTAACTGGACCTATGGCATATTCGATGCCATCCAGCACATCATCGATCACCGGTTGCATGGAGGAATCCGGAATAAAAGTGCCGCTTCTGAATTCACAGGACACGCCCGCGTTGAAAACATAAAGGGCATCGGCGTTGATGTCTTCGCAGAACTGAAGGAACTCATGGTAACCGAACCCATCGCTGGACCAGTAATCCCAAACACTGAAGGTACCCGGTCTTTTTTCCACGGGGCCAAGAGATGTTTTCCAGTTGGGCGCACTTTCCACGTTGATGCCTTCTACAAAGCAGCCGCCGGGCCAGCGCACAAAAGCGGGTTTCAGGTCGGCGAGGTATTGTGCCAGGTCTTTACGAATGCCGTTGGGCCTTTTTTTAAATGTTTCCTTCGGGAAAAGTGATACGAAATCGAGCCAGAGTTTACCGGTACTTCCGAAGCGAAAAATAAACTTCGCCTTGCCATCGGTAGCGTTGGGCGTTAAGGTGCAACTGTATTTTTTCCATTGCGCGCCTTTTACGGAACTGAAAGTATGTGAAGCCAGTATAGTGCCGTCTTCCGATTGCAAAGCCACGGTAAGCGGACCAGTATAATCGTCGGCGGAACGGGCATAGAAATAGAGGTTACAGGTCTCCCCTTTTTTCGCGTTGATGCCCCAGAAACCTTCATTCAACAGGTCGTTCTTTCCTGAGGGACTAAGTTTTTTCACTTGTACTTCCATCGAATTGGGCGTGGCCGTATTCAATGGATTTTCTTTCGTGATGCGGATATCAATCTCCGCGTCGGGCGCCGTATTCAACCGCCAGTAAGGGTGTTCCGTTTTCCGCCAGGGCATGCGCCAGTCGGAGGCACGGCCATTCAGGTTATAGTGCGGCGTTCTGTTGGGGACGATGAATCCGTTTTCCAACGTGGTTCCCGGCGGAAGGCGGCTTTCTTCAAATCCCCTGTTCTGGATCATTTCGGCATACAAACCACCTTCTCCTCCATGACTGATCTCTTCAAAGAATATTCCGTGCAGGTTGGGAGAAACTGTGTTTTTTACCGCGCCGGTATGGATCACCATGGATGCGCTTTGCTGGGCGCTGGTATCCACGGAACTGAGCAAAGTTTGCGCGCACAGCACCGCCATGCAGATATTCCGGTATTGCATCAACGAAGTTGTAATATGATGGTTGTAGTTCCTTATTTCACGATCCATTCATGCACACCTGTGGCATGGTCCTGCGGTAATTGAATTTCGATGCGGAGCGCCGTTGTTTTAACGGGTTCGAATTTCACCACGTTGTATTTATCTTTCTCCGTTACATACGGCGCAGTGGTTTTCACCGGCACCCAATTCTCGCCATCCTTGTATAATATCTTCCAGGAAGCGGGAATACGGCATCCGCCGAAAGGACCATCATCGAACCAGTAGACGCTCGATTCTGACACCGTATAGGGCTGGTCGAAATCGTACTGGATCCACTCCTGGGTATTCTTTTTCGGCCACCAGTGCATGTAAACCGCACTGTTGTCCAGGGAGTTTTTCGGTTCGTACTGGTCATTCAAAGCAATCATCATCCTGCGGTCGCGTACGGAGGCAGACACTTTGGCTTTGGAAGCGATGGTGGGTGCGGGTTTGGGACGGGCGGCAGATTCCAGGTAAGGAATCCACACCACCATTTCCCCTGGTCCGCGGTTGTTCCAGGCATAGTAAGGAATGGCTTTTACTTCCTGCTCCTTTTTGATGAGCTGATCGGAATTTAACTGGCGGCTGGTAGAACTTCCTTTTGCGGAAAGCACCAATACCCCGTTCAATAATTCATCGTTGAACTGTGAACTTACAGGCGCCTTTTCATTCACGACAATGTTCTGCACCACGCTATCTGTGTTATCAGGACCTTCCAGGCAATACACCAGTGGGCCACGTTGCAGGGCGAAGCGTCCTTTATCGTCTTCAACTTTGGCATTGGCCAGTACTTTCTCCACTTCCATAGGCAGTTCCAGGGTTACTTTATCCCCTTTCTGCCAGGTACGGTTAAAGACCACGTAGCCTTTGTCCAGCTTGTATTGAACGGGTTTGCCATTCAGTTTCACCACTACTTTCGATCCGGAAGTATCGGCGAAGCGATAAAGATCACCGGGAACAGCTTCCTGGCGTGCCCAACCGGGGATGCGTACCCGAAGCGAGAAGGCTGCTTTTTTAGCTGGATTCACGAGGAGGTCCACATTTCCCTTCCAGGGATACCCGGTCACCTGTTCCAGGGAAAGTTTGGTGGCCGGTAATGTAATATCTGATTTACCCGCGATGAACAGATTCACATACAGATCATTATTACTTTGCGCATATACGTAACCGGGAACAGAAGGCATAAAGCGGGTAACGTTGGAAATGCAGCAGGCGCATCCGAACCAGGCGCTGCGCTGGTGTTGCCCCATAGAGGCCAGCGGATTGGGGTAGAAGAATTTCTTCCCATCGGCCGCGATGCCCGAAAGCAGCCCATTGTACAACACCCTTTCCATCACATCCACATACTTCGCGTCTCCATTCATGAGGAACATCCTGTTGTTCCAGTACACATTGGCGATAGAGGCGCATGTTTCCGCGTATGCCGACATATTGGGCAGGTGGTAGGCCGCACCGAAAGCTTCTCCGGCTCCGGTAGCGCCGATTCCTCCCGTGAGGTACATTTTCTTTTCCACCACATCGTGCCAGATATCGTTGATGGCTTTCAGGTAATCAGGATTGCCCGTAAGCGCGGCAACATCAGCCATGCCGGTGTACATATAGGCGGCGCGTACGGCATGTCCCACCGCTTCGTGCTGGTCGGTCACCATTTTGTGCGACTGGCTGTATTCGGAACCCCGGCCCACGGAACTTTTTCCACGCACATCCAGGAAGAACTTGGCCAGGTCGAGGTATTCTTTTTTACCGGTAACCCTGTACAGCCGGGCGAGGCCCATTTCCACCACCTGGTGGCCGGGGAAAACATCCAGTTTTCCGGGACCGAAATCTTTTACGAGCAGATCGGCGTTTTTGATGGCGATGTTGAGCATCGTTTTTTTACCGGTAGCGATATAGTGGGCAACGGCGGCTTCATACAGGTGGCCGCAATTGTACAGTTCATGGCTCAGGTCCCAGTCTTTCATCCATCTTTTCTCACTGATCCAGGGATGCAGTTTTTCCGGCTTCATGCTGCGGAAAGTATAAAGGTAGCCATCGGGTTCCTGGGCAGCTCCGATGATCGCGATCAGTGAATCGAGTGATTTTTCGAGTGAGGCATCCTTTTTAACCTGGAGGGCGTAAGAAGCGCCTTCAATCATCTTGTAAATATCCGTATCGTCGAAGGGATACTCTGTAATTTTTCCTACGGGCATCTTGCCGGCTGCTTTCAGAAAATTATCTATCCTCCCTGTTTCACGACATTTTTCGAGTACATAAGGAATGGTAACATTGGCGTTCACCTCAATTTTCGGCGCCCAGAAATCATCGTGCAGGTGTACATGCGTGAAGGGAACTGGCTGAATGGGATAATCGCGCTGCATCTGTTGTTGCGCATGAGCTGTGCCCGATCCTATGGCGATCGCAATCATCAGGCCGGCATTCATCACATTTTGTCTCATCATAACGGTTTGCTTTTGTCAAGTGACTGAACGGGAAGAAAAATGAATTTACTGTAATCGATACACTTATAAAGATAGGGATAGTGGCCCGGGGGTGGTTCTTTTGAATTAACTGATGCTGACAGTATTTTATCAATCAAGGAAGGTTTTTTCTCCGGTTGTTCATCAGTGAAAATCTGCCCAACACCGGTGAAAATACGGATAGGCGGATCACACGTGGCACCGATAATATTCTTTAACTTTCCTCCCTAACCAAAATTGAACAACAAGCACTTATGAGTCAATCCAGTTTCAAGCCCACGCTATCCCTTTTTGACGGCACCATGGTGGTGGCCGGTTCCATGATCGGGTCGGGTATATTTATCGTCAGCGCCGATATCATGCGTTACACCGGCAGCGCGGGCTGGCTGATCGCCGTATGGGTGATTACCGGTTTTATGACACTTACCGCCGCCCTGAGTTATGGTGAACTGAGCGGTATGTTCCCCAAAGCGGGTGGACAATATGTATACCTGAAAGAAGCCTACAACCCACTGATGGGCTTTCTTTATGGATGGAGTTTTTTCGCCGTTATTCAAACGGCCACCATCGCCGCGGTAGGCGTGGCTTTCTCCAAGTTCCTGGCCTACCTGGTGCCCGAACTGGGTAATACTTATTTCCTGTTTAATATCGGGCCACTTAATATTTACGCGGGGCAACTGGTCGCCATCTCTATTATCATATTACTTACTTATGTGAATTCAAGAGGAGTGAAGGAAGGGAAATTCATCCAGACCATATTCACTTCCACGAAGTTGCTGGCCTTGTTCGGGCTCATCATATTCGGGTTCCTGCTCGTGAAAGAAAGTTTTTGGGCAGAGAACTGGCAGAACGCTTTCCAGGCCCGCCAGATAGAGCGGGATGCCTCAGGCGCTTTTGTCACCGGTGGCGGCTGGACCAACATCGGCGGAACGGTATTGCTGGGCGGTATCGCCGCGGCCATGGTAGGCTCCATTTTTAGCAGTGATTCCTGGAACAACGTCACTTTCATCGCCGGAGAAATGAAAAACCCCAAACGCAATATTGGATTGAGTTTGCTGCTCGGCACCATGATCGTTACCATCATCTATATCCTCGCCAACCTGATGTACCTGAACGTACTTCCATTGAACGAACTCGCTTTCCCTACCGACGACCGTGTTGCCATTGCCGCAGCGAATAAAATATTCCCGTCCTTCGGCACTTACGTGATCGCGTTCCTCATCATGATCTCCACGTTTGGTTGCAACAACGGGCTTATCCTGGCGGGCGCAAGGGTTTATTACACCATGGCGAAGGATGGACTCTTCTTTAAAAAAGCAGGAACCCTCAATAAAAATAATGTGCCGGCATGGGCGCTCTGGCTACAATGTGTGTTCGCTTCAGCCTGGAGTCTTAGCGGGCAATATGGCCAGTTGCTGGATATGATTTCCTTCGTGGTGGTGGGATTCTATATGCTTACCATCGCGGGCATTTTTATCCTGCGGAAGAAAAGACCCGATGCGGAAAGACCCTATAAGGCATTCGGCTACCCGGTGTTGCCCATTATTTATATCATTATGGGCATGAGCTTTTGTATACTGCTCATCATCTTCAAACCGGAATATACCTGGCCGGGACTTATCATCACACTGGCCGGCATTCCTATTTATTATTTCGTCCGTTCCTCGCGGAAAACAATGGCGGAATCCTAACCAAACGCTAAACAATACAAGCTTTTAACAGATATGAGAATCACCCTTTCCACTGCGGCCCTGCTCCTGCTCACAGGTTCCATCGCCGCACAATCGCCTTACAAACCAACCACCGCCACGCAAAAATCACAAAGTGAACAGCAACGCGGCAAATTGGCCAATTCATCCTGGGTATCGGCGCTCCCATTGAAGAATGTCGGCCCCACCATCATGAGCGGCCGGGTAACGGATATTGACGTGAACCCGGAAAATCCGGTGGAATTTTATGTAGCATACGCCAGTGGTGGATTATGGCATACAAAAAACAACGGACAGAGTTTTACGCCCATCTCCGATAACCTTCCCCATACCTTCATGGGCGATGTTACTGTGAACTGGAAAGAACGCATCATCTGGCTGGGCACGGGCGAACCCAACGCTCAACGTTCCTCTTATTCGGGCACCGGTGTTTATAAAAGCGAAGACAACGGCAAAACCTGGGCCTGGTGCGGCTTACCGGAATCGCACCATATCGGCGGCATCGCACTCCAAAGCGGCAAAAACACCGCGTTGGTGGCCGTTACCGGAAAACTATACACCAACAGCAAAGAACGCGGCATATTCAGAACAGAAGACGGCGGCAAAACATGGCAACAAACGCTATACATCAACGATAGTACAGGCGCCATCGATATTACCAGTGATCCCGTAAATCCGGAAATCGTTTACGCCTGTATGTGGGAGAAAGGCAGAAAAGCCTGGAATTTCGTGGAATCCGGTGAAGGTTCCGGTATCTATAAAAGTACCGATGGCGGGAAAACATGGAACAAACTGAATACGCCCGGCAGCGGTTTGCCCTACGGTAAATATGTTGGAAGAACGGGCATAGCCGTTTATCCGAAGAATCCCGATATCCTTTATTGTGTAGTGGATAACCAGGCACCGCGAAAAACAACGGGCGACAATAGCAACAGCGTCGATGAATACGCACCAAAAGATTTGCTGAAGCTGACCCAAAAAAGTTTTGATACACTCGACAATAAAAAACTGGACGCCTTTATACGCCGTTACCGCATTCCGAATGAAACCGCGGTTTCCGTGAAAGAAAAAGTAAAGAACGGCACCATCTCCCCTACCGCGTTAACGGATTTCATCAGTGAAGACAAATCCATCTTTACCGATCCCTCACCCGATGTTACCGGCGCTGAGATATTCCGCAGCAACGACGGCGGGAAAACATGGAAGAAAACACACGACAAATACATCGACAACGCCTTCTTCACCTACGGTTATGTGTTCGCCCGGATCTGGATATCCCCCGTAAATCCCGATAAGATCGTGACCGTGGCCGTACCATTGCTTTGTTCCGAAGACGGCGGCAAAACCTTCCGTGACCTTGGCAAAGAAAATGTACACGTGGACCACCACGCGTTCTGGTTCGATCCGAAAAACGATGACCATTTCATCAATGGCAACGACGGAGGCATCAACATCAGTTACGACAACGGCGCCACCTGGTTTAAAGCCAACACACCTCCACTGGGACAATTCTACGCCATTACCACCGATAATGCCATTCCTTACAGAATATACGGGGGTATGCAGGACAACGGGGTATGGTATGGCCCCTCCACTTACACCTTCAGCTACAACTGGACCGCAGACGGCAACTATCCCTACAAAAGCATCGGCGGCGGCGATGGCATGCAGGTACAGGTAGACCCCAGGGACAACAACACGTATTATACAGGTTCCCAATTCGGCTACTACTACCGCAACAGCCTTGACCAGTCCGTTCCCTACCTGGGCATACAACCTTCGCATCAATTCGGGGAAAAGCCCCTGCGCTTCAACTGGCAAACGCCCATTCATTTGTCTGTGCACCAGCCCGATGTATTGTACCTCGGCGCCAATAAAGTTTATCGTTCGCTGAACAAAGGCGCGAACATGACCGCCATCTCCCCTGACCTTACCCACGGTTTTGTAAAAGGTGATGTTCCCTACGGTACCATTACCACGCTCCACGAATCGCCCATGAAATTCGGTTTGCTGTACGCCGGTTCAGATGATGGCCGCATTCATGTAAGCAGGGATGGCGGTTTCTCCTGGACAGACATAACAGGTAAACTACCCCAACGCCTCTGGGTATCAAGGGTACAGGCTTCCGCGCACCAGGAAGGACGTGTGTACGCCACATTAAACGGGTATCGTTATGATCATTTCGAACCCTATCTCTATGTAAGTGAAGATTTCGGTAAAAACTGGACGCGCCTGGGAAAAGAGCTTCCGCTGGAACCCCTTAACGTAGTACGCGAAGATTCCGTCAACGAAAATGTATTGTACGTAGGAACAGACAACGGATTGTATGTTTCGTTCAACAAAGGACAATCATTCCACCCCTGGGACAACGGCATGCCCCGCGTTCCCGTGCATGATATCGCCTTGCAACAACGCGACAAAGCCATAGTAGTGGCTACACATGGCCGTTCCATTTACACCGGGGATATTGCATATATACAGCAACTTACAGCGGAGAAAATCGAAGGCAAACCTTTTATGCTGGAAGCCAAACAGGCACCTGTAGCCGCGCCACGGGGCAGAAGGCGGTTCAGCGCCCCCTCCAACGACCAGTTGCCCGCAGTGGCATTTTTTACTAAAGAACCAGGGCCGATCAGCATTACATTGATTGCTGCGGATGGGAAAGAACTGATGCAGGTAAAAGATACGGCGGTAAGCGGTATCAATATAGCGGAAGTGCCGCTTGCCATTGCTACATCAGTTCAGGAAGCATTGCATGAGCAGTGGAAAAAGCAGGGCAACTACGATGAAAACAGGTACGTGCTTCCTCCCGGGAAATACAAGCTGAATATAGTGTTTGCAGATGGGACAGTGCTGGTGAGAGAAGTGGAGGGTGGTGTTGGGCGGAAAGGAAGGTAGTGGTTTCACGCGAAGACGCGAAGGAGCAAGGACGCAAGGCCTTGCTCCTTTTATTAAAGCATTATTTTTTTAGCATTTTGCCCAACAACAGCTCCTTGCGTCTTTGCTCCTTTGCGTTGCGCAGTGCGAAGCACAAAGCAATTGCGAGAAAAAAATAATCTCTCGCAACGACGCAAAGACGCAACGTTTGGAACGTTGGTATTTAGAGAGGTAGAGCCAGGTTAGAAAGAGATTTATTGAAGGAGAATACCTGCTTGAGTATAGTTCGGGATAACTAATTAAAGAAGGCGCATCATTACTGGTGCGCCTTTCTTTTTATTACACAGCAGACTACATTACTTATAGAATCTCCAGGCGCTTTTGTGGTCCTCTTTCAGGGGCTGGTTGGTGAGGATGGCACGGATCATTTCAACCGGCATGGCGTTGAGGGAGATGATGGCGTCGTGAAAATCTTTATGGGATAGTTTCTTCGTATCAACGAGTTCTTTTTTCAGGGCGAAAAACTGCAGGCCACCCATCATGTACGCGAGTTGGTACAAGGGGCTGTAGCCGCCAACAAAGGAACGGCGCACTTCGCCTTCGGCATTGGCGCGTTCATGCCCTACCCTGTCCACAAGGAAGTCGATGCATTGTTGCGGCGTCCATTTACCGAGGTGGTAGTTCAGGGAGAAGATGATGCGCGCGCAACGGTGCATGCGCCAGAACAACATGCCGATGCGGTCCTCGGGGCCTTGCGGGAAGCCCTGTTCCCAGAGCAGAAATTCCCAGTACAACGCCCAGCCTTCCGTCCAGAACGGGGTTTGGAAGTTACGGTAGTTGCGGTAACGGCTGTTCATGAAATACTGGAGGTTGTGCCCCGCCAGCAGTTCGTGGTGCACGGTGGCACGGGAGAAATGCGGGTTGTTGCCGCGCATACTCATGAGGCGGTCGTCGTAACTCATGGTATTGGTGGGGTAAGAGATACTGATTTCACGGCCACCGGTAAAGAACGGGTTCACCAATTGACGTTCGGGCGTCATCATGATCATACCCCAGGTTTCTTCGGCCAGCGGGGGTAAGGTGATCAGGTCTTTTTTCTTGATGAAGTCGACAGATTCGTTGTAGAGCCGGAGGATGAGTTCGGGCTGTTTGCCGGCCGGTACGTAGGATTCTTTTACTTTTTCCAGGGCCGCTTTCCAGTTGTTGCCAAAGCCGAGTTCAGCGGAAGCCTTCAGCATTTCTTTGTCGCACCACGCGAATTCCTTGTTGGCCACTTCAATCAGTTCTTCCGCGGTGTAAGGCATCATTTCATAAGCGAGTTGCTTTTCGATTTCTTCTTTCCCGATTGGTTTGCCCACGATGCCGCTTTTGTCCTGCTGCAACGCGTCGTTGTTCATTTTGGATTGCCAGGTACGGCCATACCCTGTAAGCGCGTCGTTCAGCTTTTCGTAGGTTTTAGGCACCCACCAGGTGTACATCGGATCATAGCCGTTGTAGAATTCGTTTACGCTCCACAAGGCACGTTTCACACCCTGGATCATAGATTCCGCGCGACGGATTTCCAATACGCCAATGTTCTTGGTCTGCTTCAGTTTTTCATCCAGATCCTTCACCTGCTTTTCTACTTTCGCGAAATCGGCGGCAATCTTTTCACCGCTGACGGAAGCACCTCTTCTGCGTCCTTTTTCCAGGTCGTAGATGGGCGCTGTAAAGCTGAACCATTGAGCGATACCGGCGATCTCTTTCTTATCGATCGCTAGCAGGCGCATCCTTTCGGCGAGGTCCCTTTTGAAGAGAATATAGTCCACCTTACATTCCTGCGGTAACGCCGAGAATTTTACGGTCGCCAGTTGCTTTCCATAATCGTTGTACAATTGCTCCATCCGTGCAATGCGTTCGGGAGAGCCTTCCACGGTATAAAAACGGGAAAGCGTGTTTTCGTCCACACGGAATTTGTTCAGGATATCGGGCATCACCTGGCAGGGCACATAATCTTTAACGGTTTGGGCGAAAGTAGCTGCCGGCAAACCTGAGACGACCAGCCATGTGGCAATGGCAAAACGTTTTATCATAGCAGTTGTTTTATTTTCAGCTAAAGCGCTCCGGATCAAATGCCGCAACGGAAATACTGGTGGTCTTGTGGCCGGCCAGTTCAGCGATCAGTTTGCCTGTGGCGGGTCCGAGACTTAATCCCATCATCGCGTGTCCACCGGCGATCAGCAGGTTGGAAACTTTCTGCGACGCTCCGATATAGGGGATACCATCAGGAGAACAGGGCCTGAAGCCGTGCCAGACATCTTTTTCAGCGGGCATCTCCAGTTCCAGTCCGGGGAAATAATCGGGTACCGATTCTACAATGCCCTGCACGCGCGTCATGTTCACCTTGTTGTTCACCGCGCCCAGTTCCATGGTGCCGCCGTAACGCATTCTGCCGCCCATAGGTGTAATGGCCACGCGGGCTTCACATAATATCGCAGGGATGTTCAATACTTTTTCAGGAGACGCTAACGTAAATGAATAACCTTTGCCAGGCATCAGCGGGATGGAAACGCCTACCATGCGGGTGATTTCAGGCAGCCAGGAACCGGCCGCCGCCACCAGCACATCCGTGGCAATCTCTTCTTTCGCCGTAATCACCTTCTTCACAAAAGTTCCTTCCACTACAATTTTACGGATATCCGTTCCTGTTACAAACTTCACCCCGCTTTCACGGAGCCATTGCACCAGTTGCCTGTTCAGCGCGTTGGGATAAATATGCGCATCGCATTTGTAGTGTACCGCGCCCAATACATCCGGATCCATCTGTGGTTCCAGCGCCTTCACTTCTTCCCGGCTGAGGGCAACGGCATCCAGGCCCATGGAGCGGGCCTTTTCCGCAAGGTGAATTTCTTCTTCAGCAACGTGTTCCGTTTTGTAATACATCATGATCCCCTTCTTCTCGAAAGAGAAATCGAAGCCGGGTAAATCTTTCAGTTCCTCATACAACCCTTTACTGAGGAGGTTGATATCGCGCAGCGGAACAGCAGCCGATTCTACATTGCGTGCATTGGCGCTCTTCAGGAATTTGAGTCCCCACGAAATCAGGTTCATACTGAGCGAGGGTTTCACGTAGAACGGACTTTTCGCGTTGAACATCCAGCGGATGCCCTGCGAAACGATGCCCGGCGCCGCCAGCGGCACGAAATGACTGGGAACGATCATGCCGAGGTTTCCGTAGGAACAGTTGTCGGAAAGATCGGTTTTATCTACGATGGTAACGTCCCACCCATCTTTCCTGAGATAATATGCGGAGCAGAGGCCGATAATGCCTCCGCCGATGATTGTTGCTTTCATGAGAGAAATTTTGAAATTAAGGCCTCCCCCCCTTCCCTCTCCGGGGGAGAGGGGCGAAAATTATATCACCTGGAAACCATGCGCGTACGGATCCTCATCGTCAATGATGATGGTATTGTATCCTGTAACCATGGCCCATCCTTCAATACTGGGTACGATAGCGGGTTTGCCGCCGATGGTGGTTTCTTCTTCTATTCTACCCGTGAATTTAGAGCCGATAATACTTTCGTGGATAAACTCATCTCCTTTCTTCAGCTTTCCTTTGGCGTACCATTGCGCCATCCTGGCGGAGGTGCCGGTTCCACAGGGTGAACGGTCGATCGCTTTGTCGCCGTAGAATACGGCGTTCCTTGCGGAAGAAGTCGCATCAAGTGGTGCACCGGTCCACAACATGTGGCTCAATCCTTTGATGTGTTCATTCTCGGGATGAATGAAAGTGTATTTTTCGTTCAGGCGCTGTCTGCAAACACGGCTCCAGGCAATCAGTTGATCAGCGGAGAAATGTTGCAATCCCGGAAAATTCGGTTGCGGGTCAACGATAGCATAAAAGTTACCGCCATAAGCCACATCCACCGTGATGGTACCCAGGTCGGGACATTCCACTTCCAGCGCTTCAGCGGCCAGGAACGACTTTACATTGGTGAGTTTTACCGACTTCACCTTTTTTCCTTCCTGCAAATAGTCGATGAGTACCAGCCCGGCAGGTGCTTCCATCCTCAATTTACCGGGGACTTTCGGCGTAATCAATCCTTCTTCGATGGCGATGGTGATGGTGCCGATGGTACCGTGTCCGCACATGGGCAAACAGCCACTGGTTTCTATAAAAAGAACGGCCACATCATTCTGTGGATCGTGGGGCGGATAAAGAATGCTTCCGCTCATCATGTCGTGCCCGCGGGGCTCAAACATGAGTCCTTTCCTGATCCAGTCGTATTCAGCAAGAAAATGCAGTCTTTTCTCCATCATGGAGTCACCTTTCAGCATAGGACCGCCTCCGGCCACGAGCCGGACGGGATTGCCGCAGGTATGCGCGTCGATGCAAAAGAATTTTTTGTGTGACAAGTTTGGATATTTTAGCCTCCCCCCGGCCCCTCTCCCGGGGGAGAGGGGCCGGGGGAATGAATTTATTGTAATCGATGAATTTTGAATATAGAATGATGAATTTTAAATGTTAAATGGAGCTTTATTTTGCTGCATCATGGATTATAAACTTTAAACCTCATCTATCATTCAAAATCCAACATCAAAAATTCCTATACATTCTCTCTAGTAAATTCACCATTCAGTTTTCGCATAATGCCCAACGTGTTTTCATTCCTCAATGCCACAGGCAACATCTCTGCCGGGCAATCCTGGAAACAAACGGGGCGCAGGAAACGTTTGATGGCCTCTGCTCCAACCGATGTGGTACGTGCATCAGTAGTGGCGGGGAATGGACCGCCATGCACCATGGCATGACAAACCTCTACGCCTGTGGGCACCATATTGTAAATGATGCGGCCGACTTTTTCAGTGAGCGTATGAATCTGCGGGGCGAAAGCGGCAATATCCGCGGCATTTCCGAAAACGGAACCCGTCAATTGGCCATGGAGCGCATGCAGGGCCTGTTCCATTTGTGGTACGTCTTCGCATACGACCAACAGTGAGGAAGGACCGAATACTTCCTCCTGCAAGGCTGGCTGGGCGAGGAAATCTGTGGCGGAAACCTGCATCAGCGCGGGAGTTCCTTTGAATCCAGCCGCAGCGTCTTCCCCTTCCAGCAATACGGTTACGCCTTTGTGTTGGGAAAGTTTGTTCCTGCCTGTATAATAATTTTTGCAGATGCCTTCGTTCAGCATGGTGGCGCCGGGTACTTTGGCCAGGGCTTCCGCCAGTGATTGGGTAAACTGCGTTGTAGCGTCAGATTGTAAAGCGAACAGCAAACCTGGATTGGTGCAGAACTGCCCCACGCCCAGTGTGATGGAACCTGCCAGCGTTGCGGCAAGTGTTTCCGCGTCGGCTTTGAGTTTTCCGGGCAGCAACAACACAGGATTGATGCTGCTCATTTCCGCGTATACGGGAATGGGCACGGCTCTTTCAGCGGTAGCGGTGCGGTAAAGCGCCATGCCGCCGGCATAGGAACCAGTGAAACCAATCGCTTTAATGGCAGGATGCTTTGCCAGGGTTTGTCCCAGTGCAATGCCGTCTCCATTCAGGGAAGCGAACACTCCTTCAGGAAGGTTACATTTCCTGACGGCGGTTTGGATGGCTTTCGTCATCAGCGCGTTGGTACCCAGGTGCGAAGGGTGTGCCTTCACGATTACGGGGCATCCGGCAGCGAGGGCCGAGGCCGTATCGCCACCTGCGGTGGAAAAAGCGAAGGGAAAATTACTGGCACCAAAAACAGCCACCGGGCCAATGGGCATATTCATCCTGCGGATGTCGGCACGGGGCAGTGGCTTGCGTTCGGGCAAGGCGGGATCAATCACGGCTTCTACATAAGAACCTTCTTTCAACACGGCGGCGAACAGCCGGAGTTGCCCCACGGTACGGTCGCGTTCTCCGTTCAACCTTGCGAGCGGAAGTCCGGACTCAAGGTGGGCCCTTTCAATCAGTTCCTCCCCCAGCGCCATAATTTCAAGGGCGATGGTTTCCAGGAAACTGGCGCGCTCAGCGGCGGAAGTCTGGGAATAGTCTTTAAACGCGGAGACCGCCCCTTGCAGGGCGGCTTCCACTTCATTATCGGTAGCAACGGCGAAATCACCGGGTAAAAAATCTCCTTTTACGGTACTGAACGACCGCAGGGCCTTTGCATCAGGCGTAAGTTGCATGCTCTTCCATTTTCAGGTTCAGGTAATCGGGCAGTTCGGGACGTGTGGCGAGGGCGGTTTCAATCACTTTCAATACGGCGGCGCGTTCTGCTCCGGTTACTTTTAAGCGGGGTGCGCGCACGTGTTCGGAACCGATACCGGTAGCCACGGCGGCCATTTTGATGTACTGCACCAGTTTGGGATGGATATCCAGCTCCAATACGGGCAGGAACCAGCGGTGAATCGCCACGGCTTCAGGGATGCGTCCGGCTTTTACCAGGCGGAAGATCGCCACGGTTTCGCGGGGGAACGCGTCTACCAGTCCGGCCACCCAGCCATCGGCACCCATGCAAAGGCTCTCGGTAGCGAGGGTATCTACGCCGGTAAGCACTTTAAAGCGGTCGCCAAAGCGGTTGAACATCCGGGTAACGTTAGTAACATCTCGGGTGGACTCCTTCACAGACTGGATATTATCCAGTTTCGCGAGTTCCTCGAACATGTCCAGGGTTACTTCTATTTTATAATCCACGGGATTATTGTAGATCATGATGGGCAAAGTGGTGTTGCGGGCAACGGTTTTGAAGTACTCCACCGTTTCCTCATCGGAGGATTTGTACCGCATGGGGGGCAGCAGCATCAGACCGTCCGCGCCATTTTTTTCCGCGTCCTGCGCCAGGGCCACGGCCGCTTTGGTGGTTTGCTCCGCGATGTTCACGATCACAGGGAAATCCTTATCCAGCGTTTCTTTGGCATAAATCAGCAAATCTCTTTTCTCTTCATTCAGCAAAGAACTCGCTTCGCCCAAAGAGCCTCCCAGGATGATTCCATCCACTCCGGCCGAAACCTGGGCATCCAGGTTCAGTTTGAACATATCGAAATCTACTGAATCATCTTCCTTGAAGGGGGTCAGTAAGGCGGGATATACACCTTTCCATTTTACATTGCACATAGGAGCGATATATTTAATTTACACCAAAATTACAGCGGGCATCTTCTACCCTGTTTTCCGGTATTAATGGAAAGTTTACGGATTTTAACTGATTTTCAAAACTTCCGTTTAAACTTACCTTGTTAATCACTTTTCGGGCTAAAATTCTGTCTTAATACCCTCAAAGCCAAAGCCGGAATAATTTTTCCGCATTTCGTAAATGGTTTTCCTCATCGCGTAAACGCGCTTTTCTCCCCTGACTGAACTTTGCGGCCAATTCAACAAGATAGTAAGATGAAGCGATTTTCTCTGTCAGCACCAGTTTTTTTGTTTGTACTAGCACTATTTGCAGGCACTATGGCCCTCGCAGGACCCGGTGAAGATGCGGGCGGCACCATTAAAGGGATGGTCACCACCAGCGATGATGTACCCGGCGCCTCCGTTTCCGTTGTATTGAAGAACACCAAAAAAACCGCTTTGACGGATGAAGATGGCACTTTCCGCCTTACCAATGTTCCAGCGGGAACTTACCAACTGGAAATCAGCTTAATAGGATACGATACACATGTTGAGGACGTTAAAGTGGAAGAAGGCAAGATCACCGCCGTGAACATCCGCCTTAACCTTTCCAACGCGGAACTGCAGGAAGTGATCGTGAAATCCACCAAAAATAAACTGGTGGTGCGCAGCAGCGCTACCGTCGCTAAAATGCCACTCACCAACTTAGAAAATCCTCAGGTATATAATGTGGTGACCAAGGACCTGATGAAAGAACAAATGGTAGTGAGTTTTGATGATGCCCTGAAGAACGCGCCGGGTGTAAGCAGGCTCTGGAGTTCCACCGGCCGCCCCAACGATGGCGCGGGTTATTTCTCCATGCGCGGATTCAGTGTACAACCCACCATGATTAACGGTGTACCCGGACTCACCAATGGCGGTATCGATCCCGCTAACATTGAAAGGATCGAATCCATTAAAGGTCCTTCCGGTACATTGTTCGGCAGCAGCCTGATCTCTTTCGGGGGATTACTGAACATCGTGACCAAAAAGCCTTATGATTTCTTCGGTGGAGAAGTGAGTTATACCGGCGGCGGATTTGGCCTGAGCCGCGTAACCGCTGATGTGAATACGCCTTTGAACGAAGACAGGTCGGCTTTGCTCCGTGTAAACGCCGCTTACCATTCTGAAGGAAGTTTCCAGGATGCCGGTTTCAAAAAATCTGTGTTCCTCGCCCCCAGCTTTTCTTTCAAAGCGAACGACAAACTTTCTTTCCTGATCAATACTGAATTTTACAACGCGGAAGCAACCAATACGCTGATGGTATTCCTCAACAGGAGCCGCCAACTGATCGCCAGAACACCGGAAGAACTGAATATGGACTTCAACAGGTCGTACACCAGCAACGACATCACGTATAAAACGCCTACCGTGAATCTGTTCGGACAGATGACCTACAAGATTTCCGACAAATGGACCTCACAAACCAACGTGGCGAGAAGTGTGCGGAAGAGTGATGGTTATTATTCATATGTGATGTTCCTGGATGGAAGCGCCAGTGGCCCGATAGCCGCCAACGACACGCTGCTCAGCAGGTTTGCCTACTACCAGAATTCTACTTCCACCACAACTGATATTCAGCAGAACTTCATCGGTGATTTTAACATCGGAAAATTCCGTAACAGGGTGATCGCCGGATTTGATTTCATGCAACTCCAATCGGTGAACGATAATTCAGCTTACGCTCTGTTCGATTATGTAAATGTTACGAAACCAAATGATGCGCGCTATGGCATGCTTACCCGCGCGGCTGTGGACGCCAAACTCGCTACCACTGCCGGCGCCACTAAAAGCCGCACCAACAACTATACCTACAGCGCTTATATTTCAGATGTGTTCAATGTTACGGACAGGTTGATGGCAATGGCCAGCATACGCTTCGATCACTTCGACAATAAACCCACCATCAACCATATCACCTCGGCGAAAACAGGGAAATACAACCAGAACGCTTTCTCGCCCAAATTTGGGGTGGTGTATGAGGTAGTGGATAAACAAGTAAGTCTCTTCGCCAACTATATGAATGGTTTCCGCAATACCGCACCTGTTCCGGGCAATGAAGCTGCAGGTTATCCGGTTAATTTAAAACCACAGCAGGTGGATCAGAAAGAAGCCGGTGTAAAAGTTGATATGTTTGACCACAAACTGGCACTTACCGCCAGCTACTACGATATGCTCGTAACAAACATGTCATTGGGAATTACCGTAAATGGCCTGAACGTAACCATCCAGGATGGAGAGCAGGAATCAAAAGGCGTTGAATTCGACCTTATCGCCAACCCCATTCCCGGACTGAACATTGTTGCGGGGTACAGCTACAACCACAGCAAAATGCTAAACTCAGCCGCTGCAACGAAAGACAGAAGGCCCAACTCAGCGGGACCGGCCAACCTGGCCAACCTATGGATCAGCTACACCGCCAGGGCCGGTAAAATGAAAGGATTCGGCGCCGGATTCGGTGGCAACTACGCCAGCGACAATTATATCACCAACTCCCTGGCCACAGGTACCTTCGTGCTGCCAGCCTATACTGTTGTGAATGCTACATTATTCTATAACGCCGACAAATACCGTCTTGCACTGAAAGCGGATAACATCGCCGATAAAGAATATTTCGGGGGATGGACCACAGTGGAAAAACAAATGCCGCGTCGTTTCTCGGCAAGTATCGGTTTCAGGTTCTAAATTCGCACCTGCATGGTCAAAAAGAAAAAGAACTTTAAATACTGGATCGGCAGGATCCACCTTTGGCTGGGGCTTAGCTCCGGCCTTGTGGTTTTAATTGTGAGCCTTACCGGGTGCATTTTCGTGTTCCAGAAAGAGATCAGCGAACTGGTTTACCGCGACAAGCTTTTCGTTACCCCTCCTGCCAATACCCAGACGCTGCCGGTGAGTACCCTGCTCAAAAACGCGCAGGCCGCTATGGGCGATTCCATCGTGATCCGCAACTTCACGGCTTACAAGCAACCCGATAAAGCCTGGGAATTCATGGCCTTTAAAGGCGGTGACCCCAAGGCGCTCACCTTTTATGGTTCCGTGGCGTACTACCAGTCGGTGCACCTGAATCCTTATACCGGGGCCATTACCGGGAAAACGGATTACATGAAGGAATTCTTCATCACCGTAAAGTACCTGCACTGGAGTTTGTTGCTGAACACGCCTTACGGTCAGCCTATCGTAGGCTATGCCACGCTTATTTTTGTGGTGATGCTGATCTCCGGCATGATCCTCTGGTGGCCGAAGAAATGGAACCGCGCCAACCGCCAGAAGAGCTTCCGCATCAAATGGAACGCGAACTTCAAACGAAAAAATTACGACCTGCACAATGTGCTCGGTTTTTATACGCTTATTCCCGCTTTGCTGATCGCACTCACCGGTATGGTGTGGGCCTTTAAATGGTGGCAGGCCACGGTATATGTCGCGGCCTCAGGTTCCACCAAAGCGCCGGAACAGGTGAAGGTTGTATCGGCTAAGCCGGAAAACTTTACGCCAACCGGAACCGATCCACTCGATATCGCTTATACCGATGCGTTAAAGCGTATGCCCGATGCCGACAGGATCGCGGTGCTCTCCCCCGCTACGCCCGAAGCGCCCATCCGCATCAACGGATACCGTGGTAAAGAAACTTACCACGATAGAGATGAACTTTTCTTCGACCAATATTCCGCGCAGTTCCTGAAAAGAAGAAACGATGCCGAAAAGAATGCAGGGGAACAGTTGATAGAAGCGAATTACGATATTCATATCGGGGCCATCGCCGGGCTGCCGGGAAAGATACTGGCGTTCCTCGCGAGTTTGATTTGCGCGAGTTTGCCGGTAACCGGTTTTATGGTGTGGTGGGGCAGGAAGTTTAAGGAGAAAAAGAAGAGGCCATCTGCGGTTGCGGGAGAGGCGAAGCTATTTATTGAGGAGGCGGTGGGGGTTTAGTTTGCTGCACACGACACTATTCGAGCATGAAAAACATTGCCCCTCTCCCGAGGGAGAGGGGGCGGGGTGAGGCTCCAACACCTTATATTTGCTTATGGCCTCTCTACTCAAAGATTCGTTCAATACACAATACTTTTCGCTATTCTGTTCCGCACTGAAAAAAACGGTGCCCTCCTTCCGTGAAAAAACATTTCTTTCCCAGGTATTTTCTCCCGATTGGGAAGGAAAAGAACTGAAAGAAAGAATGCGGCACGTAACACTTCTATTACCCGCTCACCTTCCCGGCGATTTCTCACGGCAGGTAGAAGCGCTCACCCAAACGCTGGAAAAAATATACAAAACCCGCGGGGGCGGGCACTTAGCTGATCTTATATTCCCTGATTTTATAGAAGTATTTGGATTGGCGCATCCACAGGAATCATTAAACGCCATGGAGACCATCACGCAGTTCATCTCCTGTGAATTCGCGGTACGTCCCTTTCTTAAAGCCGACCAGGAAATGGTGCTGCGCAAGATGCTGGAATGGTCGGAACACCCGCACCACCATGTAAGGCGGTTCTCAAGTGAGGGCTGCCGCCCGCGATTGCCCTGGGCCATGGCGCTGCCCGCTTTGAAAAAGGACCCGGCCCCTATTCTGCCGATCCTGGAGAACCTGAAAGCAGACAGTTCACTGTTTGTGAGAAAAAGTGTGGCCAATAACCTCAACGATATCGCGAAGGACCACCCAGGTGTGGTGAAAGAACTGATTGGAAAATGGAAGGGTTATTCTCCCGAAACAGACTGGATCCTGAAACACGGCAGCAGAACGCTTTTGAAAAAAGCCGATCCCGAAGCGCTGGCCTTCTTTGGCTGGGGCGGGAAACTGAAGACTTCGGTTACCGCATTCAAACTATCGAAAAAGAAAGTACAGATCGGGGAAGAAATGAGTTTTTCCTTCAACATTGAAATGAACGAAAAGAAAGCTACTCCCGTGCGCATCGAATATGCCGTACATTATATGAAGGCGAACGGCACACAAAGCAGAAAGATATTTCAGTTGTCGCAAACCAGCCTTGAGCCCGGCAAACAATACACGTTCAAAAGAAAGCTCAGTTTCCGGGACCTTACCACGCGCAAACACCATAAAGGCGCTCACCAGTTGGGAATAGTGGTGAACGGGAAAGAAGTGGAAACACTCCCCTTCATACTCGTGTAATTACAGGACCGGCGGTGTTTTGGGCGCTTTCTGTTGCACCCTTTTCTGTTCCCAGTAATACAATCCACGGGTAATGAAATGCCCCATCAATCCGCCTACCAGTACATCGCTGGCCCAGTGGCGGTTGTCGTAGATGCGGGAAACAGCCGTTAAACCAGCGATGGAATAACAGGCCACCGGCACCCATTTGATGTGTTTGTATTCCAACGCAAGTGCGGTAGCTACCGAGATAGCCGTATTGGTATGTCCCGAAGGGAACGAGGTATATTCCTTTTTAAAAGGTGTGTGGAAGTCAAAAGGATTGTCGGTATAGGCCGGACGGTTGCGCCGCGTGAATCCTTTAAAGGTGGTGTACACAGCCGTGGACACCAGCAGGGAACGGGCGCCCATCAACGAGGCGTGTTCCATCTTGCGGTCCTTTGTTATTTTGCCGGCGGCGAGCATGCCCATCATAATGAACGGGAAGTAGTTGTTACCAAAGGGCTCCACCACACGGGAGACTTCGTTGCCGAACGTAGTCCGGTTGGCCTGTGTGAACTTTTTGATCTCGTAATCGAATACGAGCGTTGTTCCGATAGCGAGTCCAGCAATGCCCGCGCGTTTCCAGTCTTTGCCCTTCCAATGGAAAGGCTGTTTCACAGTGTAAAGAAATCCTTGCGGAATGGTTTTAACGTAAGCCCAGTTCAACCGAAGGTATTCCTGCTGAACGGGAAGCGTATCTGTTATTTCAACCACGGAATCGAGTGGTACGCGCACCGGGTCCTGTACAATCATGGTGTCCTGCGCGGATGCTGTTTGACCCAATAAATTTCCAGCAAAAACGAAAGCGAGGGCAAGGGATTTTCTCATGCAAATCCGGTGATTTTATTTTCCTTTTTTATTTTTTCCATATTTCCGTAGGCGAGGTTCACCCCTACCCTGATGGCATGTAAACCTGATACGCCTTGCAATTCCTCCAGTTCCAGTTCTTCCAGATCGTTCAGCAGTACGCCCTGCTCCTGCAGGTAATGAATATACGAAATATATTCCGCGGCTTCTTTCTGGTTGAAATACACGATGGCGATCTTACCGGGTTGGGTCAACCGCTCATTGGTGTTGCGGATACAAACTTTGTCGATCCGTTTTTTGATGATGTGGTAACGGATATTGTACGTGCCTTCCACATCAAAACGGCGTTCATCGTTGCGGAACGAGATATCGATGGGATGACTGTGCACGAAGATCAGTTGAGTGGTACGCAACGGCACCGCCATTTCCGGGAGCAACGCATGTGTTTTCCGGGCGATGGCCGCCATGGAATCCAGTTGCCACAACCGCAGGTTTTTTAGGTAGATGTTGTTGAAGGTTTTATCCGGGGAAAGCGATTGACCGATGTACACATCATATTCCACCCCATCCGTTCTGAATTTTTCGAAATAGAACGGAAACTGCTGTTGCAGATCGGAGCTCAGTACATCAAGTTGTGCGCTCACGGTTTCGTTCACCAGGCGCATAGAGGCTTCGAGCCGACGGCGGTTTTCATATACCACACCGGTTGAGTCATCTATGGCGGAGAAGTATTTATTGACCAGTTCCTCCGTTTCGGGATGGGAATGCCTGATGTGCACAAGGAACGGATGCACTTCGGTTTCGAGGAATTCATTCACCCAAAGCTGGTCGTTATCGGCCTCTCCGTTCTCCACCGCTTCCATTCTCTTGCGGCATTTGAACATCATTTCATCGATCAGCGCAAGCGGCACTTTCGCGCGCAAAGCGGAAAAGGTTTGTTCCAATAATCCGAACTGGCGGCGGAAATCCACGTGGAGCGCACTGTTCCTTTGCACAGTGGAATCCCGGATGTCGATAGCGCCATATAACGGATATACCTGTTCGAAAGTGATGTTTTCCATGCGTGGCGCGGCATTTCCCGCCATCTCGGCCCGCATGAATTTCCAGGCCACTTCATTGAATTTCCATTGCACGGCGGGTTGAAGGAACGTGAACTTATCTTTGATCACCGATTCCACCTGCGTTTCCAGGTCCTCAATGGTATGTACGAGTAATTGCGCGAGCAGCGGCATGGCCGGATCGAGCCGCGACATTACTTTTTCATCCAGTACATCTTCTTTCCTGGTGTATACTTCCACCATCCCCACCAGTTCATGGTTGTTGAAAACGGGCACCAGGGCATAAGCGCTCACGCCATGGTGGTGCAACATCTGCAAAAATTCATATTTGGCGGCCAGTTCACCCGTGATCTTCCTGAAATAAATGAGCCGCGGCTTCTTCACATATTCTTCCGCCAGCGAATGGTACAATCCTTCCGCCTGCCCCTGCCCCGTGGCAATGCTCAGCAGAATGCTCTGGCGGCAGATTTCAGGATAGAACTTCAGTTTTTTATTGATGCGCAGCAGCGGGAAAATACCGAATTCAATCTTCTTATCCTGCACCAGGGTCTGCAACGCATCGATGACGTTTCCATAACAATTGGATAATTTTTCAGAAGCATCATTCAGAATAATATTCTTAATGCTTTCCACCGCGTATTCTTCCGTTACTTCCGTGAGTGTGATCACCGTGATGCCTTCAAAAGCAAAATGATCGAGTGGAAGGATTTTTTCGAAGATGGAAAAGTCGAGTTGCTCCTGGATGCTGGATTCTACGTTTTCAAAAGTAATATCCGGTAGTTGCTGTTTCGCTTTCACCTCCAGGAAACGTGTATCCAGGTTCACTTTGAAGTACCTGTTCAAACCGGTATGTTCGTCGCGGATGGAATACACCATATCTTCCCGCTGGAGGAACTTAAAGTTGAACAGTCTTTCGAGGATGAAGGAGTAAATGAACTTTACGGTATGGTCCTTGAATTCCATACCATACATGGTGCAATGATCGGGGTACACTTTATCGTGCTGCATTTCATCCACGAGCCTGTAAAGCGCGTCGGTACCATAAAACACCACAGGTGTGAGCGGCGTTCCCAACGCCCACAATACATCCTTCTCTTCTTCAAAAGACGGGGAGAGCAGGGCGTACATTACTTCCAGCACATCTTTGTACTGGTGCAGTAAGGTTACATCCACCCCTTCTTCCAATTCGGGATAGGGCGCGAATTTATCGAGTACATACTGGTAAAAATCCTTGCGCAGCGTCTGTTCTTTCGAAGCCTTTTCCCTGATAAAACGGAGAAAGGGACCGAAGGAAAGGTGCACATCGGAATTCTTACAGAAAGAAAGATCTTCTTCCGGGTTCAAATTGAGTAAAACTGCCTGCATAAACTTCCATTTTCGTTACTGATCCTCAAAACCTTAACCCCATGGAGAAATACGGATAGAATCCTTCCTTTGATTTTCCCACCAGCAGGTTAAAAACCGCCAGTTGCGCCGGTGAGAAATAAAGCCCACCGCCAAACCCATGGTGCCAGCGGTGCGACACTTCGTTTTTCTGCCAAACCCTTCCCAGGTCGTTGAACGCCACGAACCCAGCCTGTCCGGGCAGGATATAACTTGCCACATTGGCCAGTTTTATCCTGAGTTCCAGGTTGTGGTAGAAATTATGGTCGCCCGCGAACCGGTATTGCCTGTAGCCCAGCAGGTTATTTTGCCCGCCGAGGAACATGGACTGGTAGAAAGCCGACCTTCCAAAGGTAACACCTCCGCCGATCCTGTTGCCCATCACAATGGTTGAACGGGCATTCAGGTTGTTGTACACGCTGATTTCCGGGACAAGTTGCGCGAAATCCTCCGAAAATCCGTTCATCCCTTTGTAAGCCTGCAGCCTCAGGGCAATCCTGTAACCCCAGTTGGTAAGGACCACGTTGTTCCGTTTATCCAATTCCAGGCCCGTTGTTAATCCGAGGTGGAATTTTGCCTTATTGACGGTAACACTGTCATAAGAACCGATTTTGCCGGTTTGCTGGATGAAGCGGCCATCGTTGTCTTCCGCATCGAATTTGTAATACTGGAGCGAGGGGCCGATAAAGTAGCTGAACCCTTTTTGTTTGCGCCATTGGAACCCGGGATCGAACTGGTAAACTGAAAAACGTGTCCGGTGGAATTTAATGTGTTCGCCGGTCTTTTTATAGTCGGTTTCATTGCCCCGCCCGAAGAAGTTAATGGTATTGTCCGGAGCCCTGATCATCGCGTTGAGGGTGAGGTCGGCCTTCCCTACCAGTTGGTTCCACTCTCCGCGGTAACGCATCCGGTAAGCGCTGGTGGAAAAGGAATGGGCCAGCATAAATTCCTGGATATGTGTGTAGGGCAGTTTTCTGAAACCGGATTTACCGGTATAGCGGAAACCGCCACCCAATATAAATCCATCATCCAGGTTGAGTCCGATGGTAAGGAGCGGCATCCAGGTATTGTAGAGGTTTACGGGTACCAGCGCGGTATGCAGACTATCGGTCCCCAATTTCTTCCGAAGGCCGGTAGTATCGCCATAAGCCAGCAGTTTTCCGGGTCGCGCATATACTTTGGCGTTACGGGCATTGCCTTCAAAGTGCATGGGCAGTTTCTTCTTACCGCCAATGAACCGCAGTTTTGTATGGCCGGAATTTTTCGCTATGTGCACGCTGTCGTGGCCATCAAAAAGGTAGAAACGCAATTCGCTGGTTACCGCGCGGGAGAAGGTGCGGTGCATCAAGGTATCTTTCAGTTCCCCGTCTTTATTGATCTTTTGCATCAGCACTTCGAGGTTACCCGAAGCATCTTCTTTGATGGAGAGCAATTCATTCTTATCGGAACCGGCGATGTCCACTTTCCTGGAGATGAATTTCCTGAAGCGTTGCATGGCGGCAACCAGTTCGGACCTTCTTCCTTTCAAGTTGCGCAGCAATTCATCGTGGCGCAGGGCGTATTGTTCCGCCGGCAGGCGTGAAAGCGCTTCTTCCAGCACTTCATCCGTCATGGCAGACACAAATTCATTCACCACCTGCAGCCATCTTTCATCCGAGAGTTGGGTGGCGGGGTACGGGTCGAGGAACTTCGTTTTGAAGAGCGAGTACCTGGCGCTGTTGATCTGTTCATCGAAACCCTGCAAGGTAGGTACGAGCCATTGCCTGGAAGCGAGTTTCGGGAACCAGCCCTCCGTTTTATGGAATACCTGGTCGCGGTCGCGGGGCACGGGCAGGTAGAATTTGTTTTTCCCTTTTTTCGTGTCGGCCCAGCGCCACTGGTCCTCGTGGCGGTCCCAATCTTCTACCAGTATATCGAGCAATCTTGCACGGAGCCACATTTCGCCATCGAAGGTATCGTCGTTATCGGAACGGATCTTTTCCAACATCTTCAGCGTATTGTCCGACGAACCGATGGGTTCTCTTTTTTCGAGCAGGCAGACTTTATTGGCGAACACAACATTGTGTTCCCCCAGCACCGGATCCGGGGCCACGATACCGATGATGGGCTCGGCGTGCGGCACCCCGGCCGCTTTGGCGAGTGGCGGCATTACGAGTGCGGAATAAGGGTGTTGCGCACTCATGGCATCTTCCACCCAGTCGCTGGCGAAGGTCTCTTTCAGTCCCTCGGGCAGCAAAACGTCCGGCGCTTTTTCCACGGAACGCAGTACCCATTCATTTCCCTTCGCATCTTCAAGACGCAGCGATTTCGTTTGCATACCGCCGCCCCTTTTCGTGGGTTTCAGTCCGCCCATGATACTGGAAACACGGATCACGGGTATCGTGGTGGGCGTTGCCCATTCCTTGCGGTAGTTTTCTCCAAAGAAGCGCCGGTGCGACCTGGACACACTATCGTAAGCTGGTTTTATAGCCACGGTGGCGCTGTCTTTGGTGTAGGTCTGGGCCACGGAAAGTTCTTGCTCCGCAACAGAACTATAATTTTTCGTATACGTGTAAGCGTTATCCAACCTCTCACCTTCCACCGTAAAATATTTCAGGAGCAACTGGTTGCCCGGCATCAGGTCGGCCACCACAAATCCGTTATGGGAAGTGGCATACAGGCTCCCCTTCCCTTTATAGGTAGCGGAATTTTTAGCGCCTGAACCACTCACTACCTGAAGGATCTCCTTCTCAATCAATTGCAGCCCATGATCGTGTCCTGAAACGTGCACCATGTTCTGGTGGGCTTCCGCGGCTTTGCCCACCTGGCGGATCATATCCCTGTACAACGGATGCCCTTTGTCTTCCGCATTTGTGAACACTGTTCTCAACAAAGGATACAGTGAACCTACCAAAGGGAGTGGGATGTACAGGTTTTTATTGGCGGCCGTAAGCGGAAAAAGATGGTCCTTAAAAGAGAACCTCCCGCCATGAACACCATAGGTTTCAAACGGATGGTGCGAAGCGAGCAACACCACTTTATGGCGGTTCTTGTACAACAAAGCCTGCATCCTTTCCGCAACATCGGCTTTTGTCTGGCATGCGCATTCCGCGCCGGGATTGTTTTTGGGGTAAGGGAACAGCCACCATTCACTGTCGAAGGCGATGATGGACAAACTATCGGACACTTCAATTTCAACGGGATCGGGGCAACCGTCCGCAGGTACCAGTTTTAACAACGGATCGTTCTGCGCTTCCAGGAACTGCCATTGCAGTTTTATTTTCGCGAGTCCATCGGGCCCCATTCTGTCCCAATCGTGGTTCCCGGGAATAAAATAAACGGGCGCCCCCTTGGCGCGCATGGGTTCGTATTGTGAACGGAGTATTCCTTGTCCCCAGGTGGAATCGCCCTGTCCGGGCAGGTTCATGCCGCGCGGGTAAACATTGTCGCCCAGGAACAATACCGTGGTGCGGCCCGGCAATACCTGTTCCGCCGCAAGGCGCATCAGTTGTTGTTGCTGGTCATCTTTTAATCCCGCGTCGCCTATCAGAATTACTCTTGCAGTCTGGGCATAGCTTCCCGCCGCCAGCAGCATGTATAACAATAAGTGTAGTGCTGTTTTCATATATATCCTCCTCCGCTCCGCAAGCGCGGCGCGACTTAAATAAATTGACCTGTTCTCTTTACTGCTTTTGTTGCTTCCAGCGGAAAAGCAGCAGGTTGGCTACTGAGATATCATCGCCTTCATTGGAAACGTACATATCGCCCGAAGACGCGAAAACCAGTCCTTCGGGCTGCCTGAAAACCGATGGTGAAAGGCGGTAGGTTTCCTTTATCTGCCAGTTCGTATCGGCCACCAGCAGCAACTTGTTCGCGGAAGCCATGATGTACCAGTTACCCGTAAGCGGATGTTTCGCCATCGCTGAAGGATGCAAAGAGAAATTCTTCTTCTTAAACTGCTCCGGTATCTGCGATTCCGCCAGTTGGAACGAACTAGTGATGATTAGTTTTCCCGCGGTATCCGCCCGCAACACATACCCTGTAACGGCGGGCTGCTTTTTATTTACTTTACAGGTTTTGCACAATACGTATATCTTGCCGTCATCTATATCCATGGCTTCATATTCACCCTTGGGAAGTATGTTTTCGTATACCTCGGGTTCCACGAAACCTGCGGAATCTGCATTCAGCGGAAAGCTGATCAGGTGACCGTTGCTTTTCAGGACCCACACCTTGTTGTCGGCGATGGAAACATCTTCGTAATCGCCGCTTTTGGCGAAGTTTACTTTGTGAGGTTTCTTCATGCCCGGTTTAAAACGGAACAGTTTTCCTTTTTCATCCTGAACGGCGTACATGCTATCTGTTCGGTCTCCGTTCAAAGCAATCCCGGATATCTCGGTTAGATCATCTGAGATAAAAAATTTTTCAGGGGCGGTAAAATCGTAGCCTTCCGGGCTTTTGTGGTCGTTCACCATACCGCAGGACACGAAAAAAAGCAACAGCAGCGCCAGCGCCATTTTGCTGAGGAGCCGGTCCCATATCGCGTATTGCGAGCGCACGAGTTTGCCGTTGGTTTCTGCCGGAAGCGGACGTGCCTTTACATTATCTTCCACCTGCAGCTGCATCATTTCCTGTAAGATTGCTTTCGCCACCGGATCATGTACCGGAAAGCATACTTCTATTCTTCTGTGGAGGTTCCTGTTCATCCAATCCGCGGAGCCGAGGAACACTTGAGTATCCCCATTGTTGTGAAAGCAGAAGATCCGGCCATGCTCCAGGAAGCGGTCCACGATCCTGCGTACCGTAATGTTTTCGCTGAGTCCGGGTACACCAGGCACCAGACAACAAATTCCGCGCACCAGCAAGTTAATTTGTACGCCTGCCTGCGCGGCTTCGTACAGCAACGCGATCATCGACCGTTCCTCCAGGTTGTTCATTTTGATGTGGATGGAAGCCGGGCGTCCTTGTTGCGCATGAGCTATTTCGCGGCGGATAAGGGCGGTGAACTGTTCTTTCAGGTTGAACCGCGCTACCAGCAGGTGCTGGAACTGAAGATCGCCGGCTTCGGAAGGTTTCTTTCCCGATACCAGGAAATGAAAAAGGCGCTGCAATTCTTCCAGCATATCTTTTCGTGCGGTGAGCAACAGGTGATCGGTATAAAAACGGGCGGTCGTTTCGTTGAGGTTACCCGTGGCGAGGAGCCCCAGCAATTGTTGCCCCTGTTCCGATTGCCGCACCACCAGCGCTATTTTGGCGTGCACTTTCAACGAAGTGCGGCTGTGCACCACTTTCACCCCGGCCTTCTTCATACGACGCGTCCAGCGGATGTTGTTGGCTTCATCGAACCGGGCTTTCAGTTCCACCATCACGAATACTTTCTTACCGTTCTTCGCGGCGGAAATAAGCGCCTGCGCGATTTTCGACTGATCGGCCACCCTGTAAAGCGTTACATACACTTCCTGCACCGAAGGATCAATAGCGGCTTCATTGAAGAAGCGCAGCACATTATCGTAGGAATGAAAAGGCGGATGGAGCAATATGTCGCGTTTTCTCACTTCGTCCAGCAAACAGGCGATTTCTTCCAAACCATCACTCACCGGCGGCATGGGTTCGTAGCGCAGATCGGGGTTGTGCACGGGCAGGGAAGCCAGGTCTTTCAGGTGGTGGTACCGCCCTCCTTTTACCAGGTTGGCGCCATTGAGCTGAAAGAACCGGATCAACATGTCCAGTTGCGCTGCCGGCATGGCCGGATCGTACAATACGCGTGTGGCGAGTCCAAAATCACGCTTCGATATTTCTTCTTCCATCCTATCCACCAGTTCTCCCTGGTAATCATCTTTCAGGTTCAGTTCCGCGTCGCGGGTGATCTTAAAACTGAACGCTTCGGCGGTGGCCGGATCCTTTGTGATAGACGGGAGGTGCATGCGCACCAGGTCATCGAGGAAAAATATATAGGTGATCCCGTTTTCTTTTATGGTCCAGAAACGCGGCAACTGGTCGGAGGGCACATTGAAGATCGTGTTCCCGGCAAGCAGGTAAAGCTTATTGTTTTCGGGGAAAAAATCTGTTCCTTCCCGCATCACAACAGGCTGGAGGAAACCGAGTACCTGCGTATAAAAATAATGCCCTGCCCTTTGCCGCACCGACTCCGGCACGGGCTTATCGTACAACAATACGTGTCCTTCCATTTCCAGTACCGGCAAGAGTTTGCGCATGATGTTGCCGAACACCTGCAATTGCCCGTCGATCTTTTCTTTCACCAAAGGCAACACATCTTCCTTTTCCGTCTCAATATGCTGGAGCGCCAGCAAAGCGGGTATTCTTACCCGGTAGAATTCATCCAGGTTGGAAGAATAGATGGAAAGGAACTGAAAACGTTCCATCAGCGGCACACCCGGGGCGTCCGCTTCTTCCAGCACCCTTTCATTAAAAGAGAGCCAACTTAAATCCCTGTTGTAAAAAATCGGTTCCTGCATTGTAATTATTTGCCATCGATCAGCGCGCCACCAGTACCGACGCCACTACAAAGGCCAGTACTGATACCACGATTCCGAACATAAACACGTTATAGCCTACCCTTAATAACTTATATTTCCTGCCCAACACTACGCCCTGCGAATAGATATCCCGGATCAGACTGCCATAAAGAAAGGCCCGATCGCCCATCACCGCTTCCATTCCTTTGGCATATTCCTGTAAGCTCATCTGGTAGAAATTCCCGAAGAAGAGCAGGTTCACCTTTCTCTCCTTAATGTCCTCTTCCGTAAAAGTTCCCGGTGGAATAGTGGGCCTGGTGGCCAGGATACTGAACACCATGGTGACCACGCAAACGAACAGCAGCAGGATCGCGGGAATGGTGAGGTGCGGGTATTCCTCCAGCTTGCGCAGCAATACCGACAACAACACGGATATGATGATGGAAGTGGTCGTGATCATGATGTGCGCCTTGTTATCGGCCATATCACTCAGGCGCTGGTGGTTGTTGGAGCTGATGCGGAACATGGTTTCGATGCCGCGGTCGGGGCGGTCCGATTTGTCTTTTTTCCCTTCGCCTTTTGTTGCTGCCGGCGGTACCATGCCCGGGGGAAGCGGTACAGGCATTTCCTCGACGGGTGCGGTCGCTTCGGCTTTGGCGGCTTCCGCTTTGGCGATCAGTTTCTTCAGGTTTGCCTGTTTTTTTTCCGCGAGGTGTGTTCTGGCGTATTCCGTATGGTATTGGTGCGTCTGGAACAATTTGATGGTTTTGTTCCGCCAGGCTTCTTTGTCGCAGTTTTTGGCGAAAAAGAACGTGCATTCTTTCCGCATCAGTTTACTTTTCTCCGGGAACTCTTCTTTGCCAAGGTGGAACAGGTCGGCATCACAAACGATCTGTTCCAGCAGGTTACCCGGATTTTGCGGCATGCGGGTGGCGAGGATGCAACCGTGTACGGCAGCGATATCTTCTTCGGGCGCGTTGTTCTCTTTTAGGAAGTCCGCGGCCATTTCCGCACCTCTTCTTTCATGGTCGGAAGGTTCCACGTAATACCCAAGGTCGTGGAACCAGGCAGCGGTATTCACCACAAACCTGTCGCGTTCACTTAACTTATAATGATCCGCCATCAACATCGCGGCGCTCACCACGCCTTCTGTGTGGGAGCGGTTGTGGTATACGAGTCGTTCATCGCGGTGCGATTGGAAAAAAGCATCTACTTTTTCCAGTAACCTGCCTGTAAGGAATGAATAATCCATTGGTAATAATTAAATCTGCCCTCCCAAACTACTATAAAGTTAGCACCTGTTAAAATATTCCGCACCCGCTTGCAAGATGCCGCTAAAAAAGCGGATCACCACTGTACAAATCTTATAAACAGATGTAAAATTCAATGATTTCATTCAGAAAACATATACCCCCGGGGTTCGATAAGTTTCCGGCACAGTTAACTATCGTATATTTGAAAAAAGCTTTTCTTGGATCCCATCACCTCCTACCAACAGGCCAATATCAGTGAAGAAAGAATGCGGTTCGCCCTGAATGCCGCGGGTATCGGCCTATGGGACCTTGATACGATCAACAATATTGTGGAATGGGACGAACGCTGCCGTCAGTTGTATGGATTTCCCCCCGACGAGGTAATCACATATGAGCAGGTGCTGCAATATACACATCCGGACGACCTGCATCGGCTGGCACAGGCCGTAACCGCCGCACTATCTCCCGGTTCCGGCGGCGATTTCGATATCCAGTTCCGCGTAATCGGTGCCAGCGATGGCGTAACACGATGGCTGCATTGTACCGGGAAAGCCTATTTCAATAAAGAAAACATCGCCCACAGGTTCTCCGGCATTGCCCGGAACATCAGCGAGGAAAAAAGAAAAGAAGATGCCCTCCGGAACGTTGAAAGGCGTTTCCAAACCGCGTTCGACCATGCGGCGCTGGGCGTGGTGGCCACGGATATGGAAGGAAGACTCCTGATGGTAAACAGAGCATTCGCCGATATGCTGGGCTACAACCAGGATGAACTCTACAATCAGGGATTCATGGAAATCACCCACCCTGAAGATGTGAAAGTAAGCCAGGAAATGGTGTCCTCCATGATCACCGGAAAAACAGAATCCGACACACTTTTCAAAAGATACATCGCCAAAAATGGTGATACGATCTGGACGAGCCTGCACACCACACTTGTAAAGGATGAGCATGGCAACAACGATTGCTTTTTCTCCATCATCCAGGACATCACGGAAGAGATCGCCTGGAAAGAAGAACAGCAACGCCTGTTGCTGCGCGTGGCGCAAAGCGAAAGCCGGTTCCGGATGATGATTGAACAGGCCCCGGTGGCCATCGCCCTGATGAAAACCGAAAAACTGATCATCGAAGCTGCAAACGATGAAATGCTGAAACTCTGGGGCGGCAAAAAAGCGGCGGCCATCATTGGCAAAACTTTTCTCCATGCCCTCCCTGAAATGAAGGGCCAGGGTTTTGACGACCTCCTGCTGAATGTTTACCGTTCCGGACAACCGCATTACGGTTACGACACGGCCGCCCGAATCATGCACAATGGGGAACTGGAACTCCGTTTTTTCAACTTTGTGTATGCGCCTGTTTCGGAAGGTCCAGGTGAAACTTCCGGCATCATCGTGATCGCCACGGATACCACCGGGCAGGTTCAGGCACGGAAAAAACTGGTGGAAAGTGAAAAAAGATTCCGCACGCTCGTGGAAGAAGCACCCGTGGCTACCGCCGTATACCTGGGAGAAGATATGGTGATAGAAACCGCCAACGACGCGATGATACAGCTCTGGGGTAAAACCAGTGATGTCATTGGTAAAAAACTGGAAGACGCGCTGCCCGAACTGGAAGGACAACCGTTTTTAGGGTTGCTACGCAACGTGTACCATACAGGTATCACCTACAAATCAGAAGATCAGTCGGCCGACCTTATCGTAGATGGAGAATTAAAAACCTTCTATTTCAACTTCACCTACAAACCGCTCAAAAACAGCAAAGGAGAAGTGTACGCCATCCTCAATATGGCGGTAGACATCACCTCCAAAAAAATGGTGGAACAGGAACTGGAGCGAAAAGTGCTGGAACGCACCGAACAACTGCACAATACCAATAAGAGCCTGGAGGAAGCCAATGCCCACCTCCTGAAATCGAACCTGGAACTGGAACAATACGCTTACGTAGTGTCCCACGACATGCAGGAACCGGCCCGAAAAATACTCACGTTTTCCGAAATGTTGGAAAGCACGCTGGGCAAGGAATTAGCACCCCGCACCCAACTTTACCTGTCGAAAGTACAGGCATCCGCGGCGAGAATGCTCACGCTGATCAAGGACCTCCTCAGTTTTTCCCATTTATCGAACGCGCAACGGAACTTTGTACCGGTAAGCCTGAACCACCTCCTAGACCAGGTTCTCATCGACCTGGAACTGCTGATAGAACAGAAAAACGCCCTGATCCAATGCGATGACCTTCCCGAAATAGAAGCCATCCCGTTACAGATCAGCCAACTGTTTTACAACCTCGTCAACAATGCGCTTAAATTCCACAGAGAAGGTGTTCCGCCCCAACTGACCATCCAATACAAACCTTTAGAGAACGGGCTTATTGAATTGCACTTCTCCGATAACGGTATCGGTTTCGAAAAGGAATACGAAGAAAAAATATTTGCGCTGTTCCAGCGCCTGCACGACAGGAGCCGGTTTGAAGGTACAGGCATCGGACTGGCACTGTGCAGAAAAGTGGTGGAGAACCACGGCGGCACCATCAACGCGAAATCCGTTTATGGACAGGGTTCCGATTTCATAGTAGTATTGCCCCTCCGGCAAACGCGTTCATCTTCCTAAACAATATGCTCATGCGAAAATCAACTGTAGTTCTCCTGCTTTGTATCGTCTTTTCCATCCTCACCACAAAGGCGCAGGAACACACCTATGTTTCCATCACCACGGCTTATGGAACCGCTATCGTAAAGCTCTACAATGAAACGCCGAACCACCGGAATAACTTTATCACCTATACGAAGAAGGGCTACTTCGATAAAACCCTGTTCCACCGCGTGATCAAAAATTTCGTGATACAAGGCGGGGATCCCGACAGTTTTTTCTTGGCCCCGCAACCAGGTTATTACACCTTCGGCGACAAAAGACTTGCCCCCGAATTTAACGACAGCATCTTCCACAAACGCGGCATCCTCGGCATGGGTCGTGATGACAACAAAGAACAGGCTTCGTTCTTCACCCAACTATACCTCGTACAAGGCAAAACCTACACCGACGCACAACTGGACCAGATAGAACAGAAATACCGCGCGGGAAAGAAGTTCCCCGCCTACCAGCGCGAACATTACAAAACCATTGGGGGCCTGCCCCACCTCGACGGCCACTATATGGTCATCGGAGAAGTGGTGAAAGGCATGGAAATGGTGGATGCCATCTCCGACCTGAAAACAGATCAAAATGACATCCCCCTTGAAAAAGTATGGATGAAAGTTAAAGTGCTGAAGAAAAAAGCGGTAAAAAAATTACTGGTTACAAGCTAACCCCTCTTTTCCACGGAATGAAATCGTCCTGACCAAGCTCCACGGCTTTCGGGATCACTTCACCGCTTGCGGCACGGATACAATATTCGAGTATCTCCTCCCCCATTTGTTCAATGTTTTTTTCTCCCTGGATCACAGCGCCGGTATCAATATCGATGATATCGGCCATTCGTTTGGCGAGCGCTGAATTGGTGGCCACTTTAATAGTAGGCGCCACGGGATTCCCGGTGGGCGTACCCAATCCGGTGGTGAACAAAATCAACGTTGCCCCGGAAGCGGCTTTGCCGGTGGTGGCCTCTACATCGTTGCCGGGTGTACACACCAGGCTGAGTCCGGGTTTGGTAGCGGGTTCGGTATAATCCAGCACATCCACTACGGGAGAACTTCCGCCTTTCCGTGCTGCTCCGGTAGACTTAATAGCATCGGTAATTAACCCATCTTTGATATTCCCCGGGGAAGGATTCATGTGAAAACCGGATCCGGCGAGTTCGGCCTGGTGGTTGTATTCCGTCATGAGGCGGATGAACTTTTCAGCCGAAGCCGCATTGGTACAACGGTCCAGCATTTCCTGTTCGGCACCGCAGAGTTCAGGGAACTCGGCCAGCAACACTTTTCCACCCAGGGCCACAAGCAGATCGGCCGCATAACCCACTGCGGGATTGGCGGAGATACCACTGAACCCATCGCTGCCCCCGCATTTCACGCCGAGGCACAAAGCGCTGAGCGGAGCCGGTGTTCTTTTGTATTGATTGATTGTGGCCAACCCGGTGAAAGTCTGCCGGATGGCATCTTTCAGCAGTTGTTCCTCACTTTCAGATTGCTGTTGCTCAAAAAACAAGATGGGCTTATCGAAAGCGGGATTTCTTTTTTTCAGATCGTTGACGAACTCCTCCGTTTGCAGGTGCTGGCAACCCAGGCTCATCACGGTGATGCCGCCCACATTGGGATGATCGGCATAAGCGGCCAGTAATGCACCTAAAGTAGCCGCATCCTGCCTTGTACCGCCGCAACCACCGGAATGGTTCAGGAACTTGATCCCGTCTACGTTAGGGAAAAGCCGTTCGTGGGCAGGAACAGCGGAAGGCTCCAGGTTGATGGACGAAACATCTTTTCCATCCCTTACCGCGGCGGCCAGTTCCTTCGCATAACGTTTATACTTATCCGTTTTCGCATAGCCGAGTTCGTTCAGCAATGCTTCCCTGATCACATCCAGGTTACGGTTCTCACAAAATACCATCGGGACAAACAACCAGTAGTTGGCCGTACCCACCCTTCCGTCGGAACGGAGGTATCCATTAAAAGTACGACCGGCAAACTTCGACACGTCGGGCTTTTTCCATTCCTTCACAAAACCGCGGTAAGCGAACGGCTCGGCGGCGTGTCTGGTATTTTCGGTGGTCATGCGTGTTCCGGCAGCCGTGAACACTGTTGTTTTGCCCACCAGCACACCATACATCCGTATTTCGCTGCCGGGTTCCATGTCGTGTTCAAACACCTTGTGCTTCGCGGGAATCACTTCTTTGAGCAACACGGCCGATGCGCCGGTATCGATGATGGTATCTTTCTGCAAATCGCTCAGCGCCACCAGCACGTTATCGGAGGGATGAATGCGCAGCCAGCTTACGGCGTTTTCCTTTGTGGTCGTGTTTTCCTTCATGGTGCTAAAATTATTCTTTCGGAACATGCAAAACAACCATTTCCGGCGCAATACCATTGCGCGGCTTTATGCTTTTCATTCAGCCGGATTAACATTGAAAAAAAATCTTCCGGAGTTGAAGGGCTTCCAAAATAATTCAGCTAAATTAGCACGTATTTGATTGTAAGATGCCAATTTCAGCCAAAATCACACAATGAGACCGCAGTTATTAAAAGTTTCACAGGGCCCGGGACACTCCTTCAGCGTACGCCGCGACCTGGTGCCGCACATCAACAACCGCTGGCATTACCATTCCGAAGTGGAACTGATCCATTTTGAACAGGGGGAAGGCACCCAGTTTATTGGCGACCATATCAGCCGGTTTGGTCCGGGTGATGTGGTGCTGGTGGGGTCCAACCTGCCGCATTACTGGCGCTTTGATGAACCCTATTTCCAGGAAGAACCCATCGCCGAAGCCGATACCCGCGTGGTGCATTTCTCCGAAAACTTCTGGGGCGAAGCGTTCCTGCACCTGCACGAGAACCAGCCCATCCGACACCTGCTGGAAAAAGCCGGCAGGGGATTGCAGGTGGAAGGTCCGGCACGGGAAGAAGTAGCGGGAATTATGATGAAGTTGTTGCAGACGGAAGGTCCAAGGCGCATTTCATTGCTGGTGGAAGCGTTGTGTATAATAGCGGAAAGCGGATCGGTAACGCCGCTCTCCTCTATCGGTTTCAAACACGATAAAGCTGAAGCCGAAGGCGATAGGATCAACGCCATTTATGAATATACCTTGCAGCATTTCAGGAAGAAGATACAGTTGGAAGAGATCGCGGAGATTGCGAACATTAGTCCGAATTCGTTTTGCAGGTATTTTAAATCGAAGACGCGGAAAACGTATTCACAATTTATTATAGAGATACGGGTGGGCCATGCGTGTAAGCTGCTTATTGAGAATAACCTTAGTATAAAGCAGTTGTGTTATGAGAGTGGGTTCAATAATTTTACGAGTTTTCATAAGTATTTCAAGCAGATAACGGGGAAGAGTCCGTTGGCGTATCAGAAGGCGTTTAATGAGGGGTGAGGGGGGATTGCCATCTGATTCACAACACAAGAGGCATCATCTTTTGTACTTTAAGCGCGGATTTCTGCTGAAGTGAAAAATATATGATACAAAAACGATCCTATCTTTCTTGAATACTTCATAAACAATCACATAAGGAAAAGTATCCATGGTAGTTTCCCGAAATGATTTCCTTTTCTTTGGGTACCGTTCAGGGTCATCCGCAATCTGATGTAATCTTTTATTCAGCAAAGTCAGAAAGCGTTCTCCCAAACCTTCAGAGCGATCTTCATACCAATGATATGCATCCGCCAATTCTTCGGAGGCTTCATCGTGCAGTAAAATCTGGTAGCTCATTTTCTCTTACCGGTTTTCGAAGCCAGAATTTTCATCTTTGTATCTTCCCAGCTTACCCCTTGAACCCTTCCTGTTTTATAATCTTCAGAACGACGATCCAAATCAGCCACAAAATCTTTATCATTCCAATAATCGTAAGCTACTTCAATTTCATCTTCCAGCATAGTATATATAGCTTTCACTTTGCGCATGTCCGCCACACGGATATAATCGTATAATTTTTGCCGGATATTTGCAGTTGCCATAATATTAACAGTTTCAACAAATTTAATGTTTTAGTTTGAAACATGCCATAGTTGTCATGAATGAAAAAATGCAGAAACCCTCCTCAAAACCTGTATTTTTAAGGAATATTCGTGGATTTAACACTGCCCAAGATAGCATGATTATTTACTGGTGCCGTAGAATCAAATTCTATTAAAACAGGAACATTGGAGCAGATATCACCTCTTTTTGATTTATCAAATTTTACAGACCCGGAATAGCGTTGTCCTTTGTATTCAAATTCATAGTACAGGTCATGCATTGAACTTCTATAATTTTTATTGAACTTCTATAATTTTTACGGCATTACACGGTAAGCCCCATCACAGTTCCGCGGTTCAATAACAATTCCGTCCTTTCAATTCTTCTTCTGCGCTCAATAAAAAAAACGACTACTCCAAATAACAACAATACAGTAATTTCAAATATTGGAAGTTTACTTCTTTTAGCAATGCTCATTATCTTCTATTTATGAATTGCTCATCCTGATTATCATGAACAAACTTATCCTTTTTAAAACCGACTCCAAAAAGCACTTCTAACTTCCTTCGGAGGTTAATTTTCCCTACCTTCGCACCTCAACCAAGCAACCACCCTTCGCATGAAACCCAACGCGTTGCCACCCACTGCACTCCGCGGAAAAATCATCTTACTGTTTCTGCTGGGCCTTCAGTATTTCCTGCTGCTGCGTGGTACCATGAAATCAGCCTTCGATTATACCTTCTGCGAAATATGCCCTACAGATTACCTGCTGATCGCTGATTGGATATCACTGCTATACCTACCCGCTATTTATTACCAGTTGTACAAACGCCGCTGGTGGGGCTGGATGCTGCTGGTCATCAACAACATACTTTTTGTTACCGTTAACATCGCGCAAACGAAAATACATTCGCCGCACTATCCTTTTCAAACGGAGATGGATATAACGTTCCTGCTGCCCCCTATCGTGAAAACACTGGTGGTGCTGTTCCTTTTTAACGGGAACGCATGTCGTTTTTTCAACATAAGTAAAGGCGTTTTTTTCCGTACCGTATTGGCCGGATTAATACTCGCTGCGGGCACCTGGTTATGGTTGCAACATCATGCAGTCTGAATGAAGCCGGATTAAAGCAGTTCCTTCAACACTTTCCATACATTTTCCGCCAGTATCAGATGTCCTTCCGCGGTGGGATGAATGCCATCGCCCTGGTTGAGCTCCGGGATACCGCCCACGCCTTCGAGGAGGAAGGGCACCAGCGCGGCCTTGTTTTTTTCCGCCAGTTCACCATACAAAGAACGGAAGCGGTCACTGTAGGCTTTTCCCATATTAGGCGGCACCTGCATGCCCGCAAGTACAATCTTTGCTGTGGGATATGCCGCTTTCACCTTATCGATAATGGATTGAAGGTTCCTCACCGTTTCATCCAGCGGTATACCGCGCAATCCATCGTTGGCGCCCAGTTCAAGTACAAATATTTCCACCGGCTGTTTGAGTATCCATTCTACACGCGTATTGCCTCCCGCCGATGTTTCTCCGCTTAGCCCGTCGTTCACGGCCAGGTAAGGCAGCTTTAAAGAATCGATCCGCTGCTGGATCAGGGCCGGAAAGGCCTGTGAGGGATCAAGCCCATAGCCCGCGGTAAGGCTGTTTCCAAAAAATACAATATGTTTTACTTCTCCCAGCAACTGCACTTCAGCGGCACCTGCAGAATCTTTTTCTGAAACTTTAGCGTCGGGAACATTGTTGTTACCACATGCCACCCATAAAAAAACGGCCATAAAAAAGCTGATCCATCGTAGATTTAACATATACCACGTTTAAAGTTGACTGCCTGTTTGTACATTTAAAATTACCAAAAACATACCACGCCCTTCGAAATATGAACCAGATACTTTCCGTCAACAACCTTACCAAGCAATACCGTAGCGCCGAACGCGAACTAACGGTGCTCCACAACATCAGTTTTTCCATTGATGCCGGCGGAACCGCGGCCATCATCGGTCCATCGGGTAGCGGCAAGACCACATTACTGGGTCTCTGCGCCGGACTGGACCGCGCCAGCGAAGGAACCGTTGTATTGAACGGCATTACATTAAATGAACTTGGCGAAGACGAAAGGGCCGCCATCCGGAACCGGCACGTGGGATTCATTTTCCAGAACTTCCAGTTGCTCCCCACCTTAACCGCACTGGAAAATGTGATGGTGCCTATGGAACTGCGTGGTGAAAACAACAGCCGGAAACAGGCGGAATCCCTCTTACAGAAAGTGGGACTGGCCGAACGCATCCACCACTACCCTTCCCAGCTTTCCGGAGGCGAACAACAGCGGGTGTGCATCGCACGGGCCTTCTCCACCCAACCGGCCATTCTTTTTGCCGATGAACCCACAGGCAACCTGGACGCTGAAACCAGCGCCCGCATCATCGAACTGCTTTTTAACCTGAACAAAGAAGCCGGCACCACCCTCGTGATCGTGACCCACGACCCGGAACTGGCCGCCCTTACCCAACGCATCATAAGGCTGAAAGGCGGGCACCTTATTTCAGATGAACCAACTTTAAAGCCATGAGTAAAACCCCACTCAACATAAGCTGGCTCTGGAAAATGGCGCTTCGCGACAGCAGAAGAAGCCGATCCCGCCTGCTGCTTTTTATGAGCGCCATCGTATTGGGCGTGGCCGCACTGGTTTCCATCTTCTCCCTCGGCGATAATGTACAAAAAGACCTGGATGCCCAGGCCAAAGAACTTGCCGGCGCCGACCTGATCGTGGAGACCAACAGACCGCCCTCCGCCTCCACCCTTCAGTTCCTGGACAGTATAGGTGCACAACGCGCAAGGGAAGCCAGTTTCGCCTCGATGGTGTATTTCACAAAATCGAAAGGCACCAGGCTCGTCCAGGTGCGCGCACTGGAAGAAGGCTATCCTTTTTACGGCAGCTTTCAAACATCACCCGTAAACGCTGGAAAAACATTCCGGAAAAAACAATCGGCGCTGGTGGATCAAACGCTGCTGCTTCAGTTCAACGCGAAACCCGGCGATACCATCCAGGTGGGCAATCTGTTTTTCGAAATCGCGGGCGCGCTGGAACAGGCGCCGGGCAGAACGGGACTCTCCACCACCGTGGCACCGCCCGTTTATATTCCCTACGAATACCTGGAAGCAACAGGACTGCTTCAGAAAGGAAGCAGGGTGAGTTACAACTTCTACTTCCGGTTCAATGGTAACAGTCTGGCGCAACAACTTCCAGCACTGGAACCACGTTTCGAAAAAGAAGGACTTGATTTTGAAACTTCCGACTCCCGCAAAGCGGAAACGGCAAGGGAGTTCAACGACCTCTCCTCGTTTCTGACACTCATCAGCTTTATTGCATTGTTGCTGGGCTGCATTGGCGTGGCCAGTTCCATTCATATTTACATGCGGGAGAAAATCGCCTCCATCGCTATACTAAGATGTCTTGGAGCCAGCGGCCAGCAAACTTTCCTCATTTTCCTGCTTCAGGTAGCTGTTATTGGCCTGGCCGGAGCACTCGCCGGTTGCGCATTGGGCACGATCGTTCAACAAGGACTTCCTTACCTGTTAAAAGATATTCTTCCGTTGCAACTCACCACGGCCATTTCATGGCCGGCCATCGGCAAAGGCTTGCTTACCGGGCTTTTCATTTCACTGTTGTTCGGCATTATGCCTTTACTTTCTATCCGTAATATCTCCCCGCTTTATACCCTGCGGATTTCCACTGAAGCGCAACCAGGCTGGCGCGATCCCCTGAGGTGGCTGCTTTACTTGCTGATCTTCGTTTTCATTACCGTGTTCACCTGGTGGCAAACCGGTAATAGCACCAGCGCTTTGCTGTTCACTACTGGTATACTGGTTGCGTTCCTGCTGCTCGTGGCGCTTGCCTGGTTGCTGCGCGCGGCCGTAAAACGTTTCCTGCCCCATCAACTCGCTTATGTATGGCGACAGGGTTTCGCCAATCTATACCGTCCGAATAACCAGACCCTGATCCTGGTAGTCACCATCGGACTGGGAACAGCGTTCATCGGTACACTTTACTTCGTGCAGCATATACTCGTGAACAGAGTAGCGCTTTCTTCCAGCGGCAAACAACCGAACATTGTACTTTTCGACATACAGCCTTCCCAACGGGAAGCTATAGCCGATCTTGCGCAAAATTTCCGGTTGCCCGTACAACAACAGGTGCCCATCGTAACCATGCGGGTGGAAACGGTAAATGGGAAAAACGCCCTTCAGGCAAAGAACGATACCGCAGTTGGTACGCCCGCACGGGCTTTTGAAGGTGAACTCCGGGTAACCTACCGCGATACGCTCACCGATTCTGAAAAACTACTGGAAGGAAAAATGGGTACCACAGTGAAAGGTCCCAACGATCCTGTATTGGTGTCTTTAGAGGACCGCTACGCGAAAAGACTTCGGGTATCGGTTGGCGATAGCATCACCTTCAACGTGCAGGGCATGCTGGTAAAAACGATCGTGGGCAGTATCCGCCAGGTGAACTGGCAACGGGTGCAAACCAATTTCAGGGCCATCTTCCCGCCCGGTGTGCTGGAAGCCGCGCCGCAGTTCCATGTACTCATCAGCCGGGTGCCTTCACGGGAAGTATCCGCTAAATTCCAGCAGGCGGTGGTGGCCAGGTTTCCCAACGTATCCATCATTGACCTGAACCTGATCCTCGAAGTACTGGATGAAGTATTGGGAAAGATAGGTTTCGTGGTGCGCTTCATGGCGGCATTCAGCATACTCACCGGCCTGATTGTACTGATCGCATCCGTATTCATCAGCAAATACCAGCGGGTACAGGAAAGTGTATTGCTCCGTACATTGGGCGCGAGCCGGAAACAGATCGGACAGATCACCGCGCTCGAATACTTTTTCCTCGGCGCACTGGCAGCGGCCACGGGACTGGCATTGGCAGCAGCGGCCAGTTGGGCCCTGGCGGTATATATGTTCGACGCGCCCTTCTCCCCTTCCATCCTTCCGGTACTTGTTATATTCTTTAGTATATCGGGGTTAACGGTACTTATTGGTTGGCTGAACAGCAGGGACGTGGTGCGCAAACCACCGCTGGAAGTGCTAAGGAGGGAATAATCGTAAAAAACAGGTGAATATTGGTGAATCCGCCTGTCGCCTTCCTGCCTACTTTTCTCCCTTCAATTTTTTACACGAATACATTACGTTATCCCAGAAATCCATCATTGATGCGCAAGAATATATTCCCTGTATTGCATTTGATTTTATTGCTCGCCTGTTTTGTTCAGAAAGGCATGTCCCAACCCGGCGAACGCGCCTGGACCAAAGATGGCAGCGGCTTCTGGTCGCTGGAGCTCGCCGGTTTTCAACGCACCAAACTCCCTGAAAATAAGAAAGAACTGGTAGTGCCCGCTGAATGGTATAAACCCGAAGGCGCTGGCGGCCCCATGCAAATCGCCAACTTTTCCTGGGACAGCAGCGAAACACAAATGCTCCTGTTCACCAACACGCGCAGGGTTTGGCGCTACAATACCCGCGGCGATTACTGGCTGCTGGATACCCGTACCAAAGCGCTGAAAAAACTGGGCGGCACATTGCCCTCCGCTTCACTCATGTTCGCGAAGTTCTCTCCCGACGGGAAAAAAGTAGCGTATGTAAGCAATTACAATATTTATGTGGAAGACATTGCCAGCGGAAAAATAACGCCGCTCACAAAAGACGGGAACAGAAGGAACATTTACGGCACTTTCGATTGGGTATATGAAGAAGAGTTTGGTTGCAGAGACGGCTTCCGATGGAGCCCCGATGGAACATCTATCGCCTTCTGGCATTCCGATGCCGAAGGCACCCGCGATTTTCTGATGATCAACAATACCGATTCCATCTATTCCTATACTATCCCTGTTGAATACCCGAAAACAGGAGAATCACCATCGGCCGTTAAAGCAGGTGTGGTTTCCATTGCAAGCGGCAACATCACCTGGCTGCAGTTGCCCGGCCATTCCAGGGAGCATTACCTGCCCCGCATGGAGTGGATCCCCGGTACAAAACAACTCATCCTTCAGCAACTCAACCGCAAACAGCAGGAGAGTATTTTGTTTACCGCTGATGCTGAAAAGGGCACCACAAAAGCCATTCATAAAGAAACAGATAACGCCTGGATAGATGTAAAGTCTACCTGGGGCGGCAATATCGCCGGCTGGGACTGGCTGAATAATGGGAAGGAATTTGTTTGGGTAAGCGAAAAGGATGGCTGGCGCCATGCATTTCGAATGAGCCTTGATGGAAAAAAAGAACAACTGCTTACGAAAGGTGCTTACGATCTGGAAAATATCATCCGCATCGATGAAAAAAACAACAGGCTCTATTTTACCGCATCGCCTGAAAACGCGACACAAAAGTACCTGTATGTTTGTACGCTTGATGGAAAAGGAAGCCCGAAACGACTTACACCCGCTCAACTTGCCGGCACCAACAGTTACGAAATAACGCCGGATGGCAGGTTTGCCTTCCACCGCTTCTCCAGCCACCAGGGCATGATTTCACCCGAATGGCTATTCCTTCCTTCACACCAAACGCTTTCCGGCAAAAACCAGGAAGAAGCTTTCGCCGCGGCGAGTTCTAAAACAAGTCTAACCAAATTCTTCCAGGTCACTACCGAAGACGGCGTAACCCTTGATGGCTGGATGGTGATGCCGGACAATTTCGACTCCACACTGAAATACCCCGTTGTATTCCATGTTTACGGCGAACCCGCGGCCACCACAGTGAACGACCAACTGGGCGCGGGCTCCAACCGTTTGTACAAAGGAAACATGAGCGCCGACGGGTACATCTACATCTCACTGGACAACCGCGGCACCCCAGCGCCCAAAGGGCGCGAATGGCGGAAAAGCATTTACCGGAAAGTAGGTGTTATCAACGCACGCGACCAGGCCATGGCCGCGAAACAAATCATGAAATGGTCCTTCGTCGACCCCACGCGGATCGCCGTATGGGGCTGGAGCGGCGGCGGTTCCATGACCCTTAACCTGCTGTTTCGTTACCCTGAAATCTATACCACCGGTATCGCCATTGCAGCGGTGGCCAACCAACTGACCTACGATAATATCTACCAGGAAAGATATATGGGACTGCCGCAGGAAAACCGCGCTGATTTCCTGGAAGGATCCCCGGTAACTTATGCTAAAAACCTGAAAGGTAACCTGCTGTACATCCACGGAACCGGCGACGATAACGTGCACTACCAGAATGCGGAACTGCTCATCAACGAACTCATCAAACACAACAAACAATTCAGCCTTATGAGTTATCCCAACCGCTCGCACAGCATCAGCGAAGGGGAAGGCACCAATGAACACCTGCGTACACTTTATACCGAATACCTTAAAAAACATTGTCCGCCGGGTGGCAGAAAATAGCCCTCCACTTATAAAAAAAGGTTAAAGCGCTTGGCGTTCTGAAAAAAGTCCTACATTTGCCTAACACTGTTAGAAAAAATACAATGGGCATTTCAGAACGTAAACTCAGGCAAAAGCAGGAACTCCGCCAGAACATACTGGTAGAGGCACGCCGGCTGATGAAGGAGGAAGGCTGCGCGGCCATTTCCATCCGGAAGATAGCCGATGCTATTGAGTACAGTGCCCCCGTGGTGTACGAACATTTCGAAAACAAGGATGCCCTGCTGAAAGAATTTGTGAAAGAAGGATTCGGCATGCTGGCGGAATATGTGGGGAAAGCCGCGGATGAAATGGAATACCCTTCGGCACAGCTGGAGGCCATTGGCCAGGCTTACTGGAACTTCGCTTTCGAGCACAAAGAGCATTACCAGCTGATGTTTGGCCTGGGGATGCCTTCCTGTGAAACCGTGCGCGAGGTGGAAGAAGTGCAACGCTTTACCAGTGTACTTTATGCGCCACTCACCACTATCCTGGAGCAACATGGCAAAAAGGAAAACGCGGTCTTAAAACTGCATTCCTACTGGTCGATGTTGCATGGCCTGGTCTCCATTAACCTGATGAGTACTGATGCCTCCAAACAGGAAATGAATCAACTGGTATTGAAAGACATGATCTCCGTTTTTATAAAAGGACTGGGAGGCTGACTTTGTAGTCACTTTTTTTTGGCCCCAAAAAATAACACTGTTAGAAATTATACATTATAAATAAATATTAACACTATCAATCATGAGTATTCTGAACGCACTGCAATGGCGCTATGCCACCAAAAGAATGAACGGCCAGGCTGTTCCTGAAGAAAAAGTAAACGCTATTCTCGAAGCAACGAGATTAAGTCCATCCTCGCTCGGACTTCAGCCCTATACGATCCTGGTGATCACGGATCCTGAATTAAAAAAGAAGATTCAGCCCATCGCTTACAACCAGCCGCAGATCGTGGAATCGTCTCACCTGCTGGTATTCGCCGCCTGGGAAAAAATAGCCGATTTCCAGGTAGATGCCTATATCGGGCAGATAGCGGAAGAAAGAGGATTGACTTTGGAAGCACTGGATGGGTTTAAGTCGATGATCACCGGTGCCACCTCCGGCAAAGACCCCGAACAAAGCTTCCAATGGAACGCGCGCCAGGCTTATATCGCGTTCGGAACCGCCATCGTAGCCGCGGCCGAACAAGGTGTTGACGCCACGCCGATGGAAGGCTTCAACGGACCGGAGCTGGATGTATTGCTGGGGTTGAAAGAGAAAGGATTGCGCGCGGTTACTTTACTGCCACTCGGTTACAGGGATGCAGCACAAGATGCCTTGGCTTCGGCGCCTAAGGTGCGGAGGAAACGCGAGGAGTTGTTTGTGGAGTTATAGTTTTTTTCGTGTCACGCAAAGATTCTGTGTTATTGCGGAACTTTTATTTTCTTAATTTTAGATTTCTAAAGCGGCTTT